>QHXC01000191.1 GCA_003222815.1 Acidobacteriota bacterium
TATATGCGAAGGCCAACGGCGCGAACATTCGGCCTTCAAATCCGCCGAGGTTCAGCAACGGCATGAAGACAAGAATGATGATCAACGTCGCAAACACAATTGAGCTTCGAATTTCACTCGATGCTTTGAAAATCACGCTTGCCGGTGATTCCGCCATGCCGGATTGCGCATTCTGCCTCAGGCGGCGGAAGACGTTTTCAACATCAATGATCGCGTCGTCCACCAACTCGCCAATGGCGATGGCGAGACCGCCAAGTGTCATCGTGTTGATGCTGATTCCGAAGTAGGTCATCATGATCACGGCGGTCACGAGGGAAAGCGGAATCGCGGTGAGACTGATGAAGGTCGTCCGGAAGTTCCAAAGGAACAGGAACAGAACGACTGTCACCAGCAGACCGCCTTCCAGCAATGCTTGCTTGACGTTCTCGATGGCGCGATCGATGAACGCGGCCTGTTGAAACGCTTTGGTGTCGATGGTCACGTCGTCCGGCAAAGTGGATTTCAGTCCTGCCAGCGCCGCTTCGATCTGGGCCGTGACTTCGAGCGTGTTGGCGTTTGGTTGTTTCTGGATCGTCGCGACGACGTCGGAGTGCATGTTGAAGCTGCCATCGCCTCTTTTGATTGCCGGACCGATACGCACGTCAGCCACGTTCTTGACCAGAATGGGTGTGGTGTTCCGAACAGCAACAACGGAATTCGCGAGATCGTCCAGTGTGTTCACCCGGCCACGCGCTCGAACGAAATATTCGAGGTCCGGGCGCTCCATAAATCCTCCCGAGGCGTTGACATTGGCGCCGCCAACAGCATCACGGACTTCTTTAAGAGTCAGGCCATAATCGCGAAGCTTCGCAGGGTCGACGAGCACCTGATACTGCTTCGTGTCGCCGCCGATAATCATGACTTGCGCGACGCCTGGCACTCCCAGCAGCCGCGGACGAATGACCCAATCGGCAAGAGAGCGAAGCTCCATGGATGACGTGGTCTTGCTGGTCATGGAGATCAGCATGATTTCGCCCATCGTTGACGAAATCGGTCCGAGAACCGGCGGACGGATTCCGGCAGGTAATCGGACTTGTCCCAGCTTCTCCGTAACGAGCTGCCGGGCGCGGTAGATATCCGTTCCGAAATTGAAATCAACAAAGACAATCGAGATTCCTGCAGCCGAGTTCGATCGCACGCGAAACACTCCTGCGGTGCCGTTCATCGAGGCTTCGATCGGGAGGCTGACAAGGGCTTCGACTTCTTCGGGGGCCATGCCGTGACTTTCCGTGAGAATGGTTACGGTGGGCGCCGTCAAATCCGGAAATACGTCCAGAGGGGCGCGCATCGCGATGATTCCGCCATAAACCAACAGCACACACGCCGCGATGACCACAATCATTGCAGCTTCAGTTGATACGCACCCTGTGTCACGACTCTTTCGCCGCGCTTCACGCCGGAGATGATCGCGATCTTATCCCCATACTCGTCACCCAGAACGACGTCCCGGCGTTCAAACTCTTCACCCGAGCGGAGGACGTACACGATCTTCTTACCCTCGTTGTCTAGTACCGACTCTTTCGGAACGAGAAGCACGGTCGTCTTATCGCCCGCGCTGAGACGAAGATTCGCCTGCATGCCGAGCTTGAGCTCGCCGGCCAGGTTGTTCACCTCAAACACCGCCTTCGCGGTTCTGGATTGCTCGTCGACAACGGCACCAATGTTGATTAGGCGTCCATGAAACTCTTTATCTGGATAAGCTGCTGTGGTGAATGTTGCATCGACACTTCGCGTCATTCGGCCCAAGTCTTTCTCAAAGATGGGCGCCTCCACCCAGACCTGATCCAGCGCGACGATTTCCAGAATCGGCTCACCGGGATGTACTTCTTCTCCGGCGGCTTTCTTCAGTTCCACGATCGTTCCTGAAAGCGGTGCAGTGACCTGGTAGTTCGACGTGGTGGAAGTCGCTTGAAGCGCCTTGATCTGCTCCTGCATTCCGGCCAGCGTGGGTTCTGCGGCCTTACGGTCGGCTTCGGCAACTTCGAACTGGCGTTGCGAATAGGCCTTTTTCTCAAGCAGGCGCTTCGCACGGTCGGCTTCTGCTGCTGCGGCACTCAGCCGTGCCCGGGCCTCAATCTCACCCTGGGCCAGGCGCCGGCGCTCGGCATCGACACGGCTATTCTCGATGCGAATCTGGGCCGCCTCAGCCGCAGTGGGCGTTTGCAAGAGTGTTGCCAGGAGCTGGCCGCGCATGACGCGCTCTCCGATCCGGGGAAGGGACCGGCTTTCGATGATGCCGCCGACTGGCGGAGCAACGAGTGCTCTATTCGACGGCGAAGCAATGACGCGTCCCGTTGAATAGATCTGCGGCGACAATTTGGCTTCTTCCGCCAATGCCATCTTCATTCGAATCAACCATTGCTGTTCCATTCGAAACGGAACGAGACCGGTCGATTCGACTGATGGTGGAATGGCTTCGGCGTCTCCTTGTGCCGGGCGCTTCCACAGGACGAGAGCTGCCGCGACAATAACGACGACGATTGCAGGCAAGGCCCATTTTTTCACGGTTGGATCTCCTTTCCGACAGCAAGCTCCAGCTCGCTGAGGCTGATCTGATAGTCAAAAAGTGTTCGAACATATTGTTGCCGGACTTCCGCACGCGTCCGCTGAGCTTCGAGCAGCGACAGCAGCGGTGTCGCCCCTTCCTCATAGGCCGCCAGAGCTATCGATCTGGATTCATCGGCCTGATTGAGCAGTTCGTCCCGGAACGTTTGTACCTGTTCTCGCGCTGTCTGGAACGCTTCATATGCGGCCTTGACCTCAGCCGTAGTGTGGCTTTTGGCAACTTCCCGCAGGGCACCCGCGGCCTTTTGATCGGCCTGTGCGCGGGCGATCCCGGCCTGATTCCGGTCGCGCACTTTCAACGGTAGATTCACGCCGAACATGACAGTGTTGTCGTTGGCGAGACGTTTATATCCGACGAAAGGCGAGATGTCGGCCCTGGCGCGCGCTTCCTCGAGTGCAATTTTCTCCTTCGCCGCTTCGACTTCGCGTTGCGCAGCCTGAACATCGGGACGTTCACGAAGTGCGGTCTCGAGTAACGTGTCCAGATCGGGATTCAGGATACGCAAATCCACTTCACCGGCAACCACCTGTTTGGCAATGGCATCGTCTTCCAGATTTTCCGCAAGCTGAATCATTGCTTGCCGTTCGCGGAGTTCAGCCTGTTTGAGAGCGGAGTCAAACTTGATGCGTTCCAGCCGCACCTTGATCAGGTCCGCTTCAGGAATGGCGCCTTCCTGGAATCGCGCCAGATTGAATTGAACCAATTGTTGAAACATCTGGCGGTTTTCGATGGCGACTTCGATGTCGCGCCGAGCGAGGACTGCCTGGAAGTAAAGCCGCTTGACCTCGGCGATACCTTTGCGCATGGCGTTAGCGACTCGCGCTTCCCCAGCCGAGATCGTCACTGCGGCCACCTGCTCTCGTAGTTTGCGCTTGCCGCCGAGTTCGATAGTCTCGGAATAGGTAGCGCCCAGTTCGTAAAGCCGGCTCGCCGCCACAGGTCCTGAAACTCTCAAGTTTTCCGCCATCACGGATACGCCAGGGTTCGGCCGCAGGCGCGCGGCGATCGCATCGGCTTTTGTTCGTTCGAGGCGATACCGTTCGGCCTGCAACTCGAGGTTCCGTTCGATGTAGAGACTAACAACACGCTGAAGAGTAAGAGGGGAGAAGTTTTGGCCGTGAGCGGAAACCGCAAAAAACATTATGAAAACGGTGATCAGGGGACTTCGTCTCATACTGCTCACTCCACCTTGAAATTGCTCAGCGGCATTCGCTCGTCGAGCTTCTCGTTCTTGATGTGAAATTCGATATCGTAATCGCCTGGTTTCGGAATGTTCAGCTCCGCGACATAGATTCCGGTCACCTTTCCGACACGGCTTATGGTCTCGATCATCGTGCCGGCGGATCCTTTGGGTCTGATCACGAGCGTGACGTTCGCTTTCTCCACCGCTGACCCGTCCGATAAATCGGTCAGATGAATTCGTACCTGACTTGCTTTACCGCTGCGCAGCGGCTCGTACTCAAAGTAGTTCTCGACGCGGTTAGTGAACTCCGTACGCGAGATGGCTTCCGGTTCGACTTGCGCCGGCGGAGGAGCTTCAGGCTTCGAGCAGTTCGTCAACAGAATCGTCATGGATAGCAGCGCTGACGCCGCGATCCGTTTGCAAGGGTGTCTCATATAAATTCGTCACTTTTCAGAATTGAAGAAGCGGAGACGCACACGCGTCCGACAACGTGGCAAGACGTCAGGCAGGAGGAGCGCGGGGGATAAGAGACCCGAAACCGGGCGGAGCATGAGCTCGCGGCACGGTAGCCGCAACAAAACCGCGGAACGCCGGTCTTGGATTGAGACTCACATGGTTGCTCGGAGTGATCGCATCAAATTGAAAGGAATGGGCAGCGGTGGTCGTCAGGATATCGATCGATCGCGTCTCGCCGTGAGAGTGAGGCGGCTCCACGTGCTGCCCGCTCTCAATATCCGCAACAACCTCAAGCTGGGGAAAATGCGCATGGATCAACGGGGCGTGTCCGGCATCGCTGGTGTGCAGATGGAACAGCGGGGCGGCAAACGTGGCCATAACCAGCGCAGCCACGGCATTCCACGCGATCATTCGTCGCATGGCGCTATTCTGACGAAGTAGTCCTGTGAAGTCAATGACGACCTGCCACCAGCAGTTTGTAATTTCCTTTCTGAATGAGTTTTCATGCTGTATTCATTTGGGGTTCATTCACCAATAGTATGTAGGTTATGCGGAGAGCGATGCGGCTGCTAGTCGTTGAGGACGAGGAAAAACTGGCCAAGCTTGTTAAGCGGGCGCTTGTGGCGGAGCGTTTTAGTGTGGACGTTGCACCGGACGGGAGGGCCGGTCTGGAACTCGCAACGACCTATGACTACGACCTTATTGTGCTTGATCTCTTGCTTCCGGAACTCGACGGAAGCGAGGTCCTCCGAAGAGTGCGGCGAGCGAATCCTCAGGTGCCTGTGCTCATATTAACCGCCCGGGACGCGGTTGTGGAGAAAGTCGCGCATTTTGAAGCGGGCGCCGACGATTACCTGACAAAGCCCTTCGCCATGGCAGAGTTGTTGGTGCGCGTCAAATCACTGCTACGGCGCGCTACTGTCAGGCGCGAAGATGTCCTGCGGGTCGCTGATCTCGAATTGGACCGGCTTACCCTGCAGGTTCGATATCGCGGGAAACGGGTCGACCTTACGGCGAAAGAGTACGGCCTTTTGGAGTATCTCATGGCGAACGCAGATCGGGTGCTTTCGCGAAACATGATCCTCGACCACGTATGGGACCAGAGCTTTTCGGGTGCAACGAATATCGTGGATGTCTATGTCCGGCATCTGCGGGACAAAATCGGCGATGATGACCAAAAACTGATTCGAACTGTCCGCGGTGTCGGCTACGTTATCACCGCGGAGGAGCCGGCATGAGCACGCGCTCCATCCGGTTCCGGCTGAGCGCGTGGTATGCGGGACTTCTTGCGGGGCTGCTCGTCCTCTTTGGTGTGTTCATCTACTTCACTCTCGATCATTTCCTCGAAAGCAATCTCCGTGAAATGCTCGCCAAGGAAAATCAAACGATTGGTGAGAGCCTGATTCACAATGTGGATCAGGTTGATGGTGATTACGTAGCGTATGAGATCGAGGAACACTACGCGCCCAAGATAACTGGCCACTTCCTTCGTATAACGCGAGCAAACGGTAGTGTTTTGTATCAGTCTGGCGCGCCGGAGAGTGGCGCTTTCAATCCGTCGGAAGTGGGTCCCCCGCGGTTGGATTCGCAGCAGCCTCTTCGTGAAGAGCACCTGGCAGACGGCAAGGAGTTACTTATACATAGCATGCCTTTTTTCGATCGCCGCGGGAACAAGTACGTACTTGAGGCCGGTGCGCCACACGAACAGATCGAGCGTGTGCTCTATGGTCTTTTGTTATCTCTTGGGATCGCTTTTCCAT
>QHXC01000192.1 GCA_003222815.1 Acidobacteriota bacterium
TTATGAGGTTGCCACTACGATTGGCCGCTCCATGGATCGATACAAAGTGATCGTTACCAAATCGACGGTTCCCGTCGGCACCAGCGAGCGAATTCGTGAGGTCATCAAAAAGGAAACAAGTCACCCCTTCGATGTCGCGGCGAATCCTGAATTTCTGAAGCAGGGTGCGGCGGTTGAAGATTTTATGAAGCCGGATCGTGTGGTCATTGGAGCGGACGATGTTCGACCTGCCGAGCTTTTACGCGATCTCTACGCGCCTTTTGTGCGCACCGGAAGCCCGGTTTTGTTGATGGACATCCGGACTGCCGAGATGTTGAAGTACGCGGCAAACGCCTTCCTTGCGGCCCGAATATCTTTCATGAATGAAGTCGCGAATCTCTGCGAAGAAGTGGGAGCGAACGCGGAGATGATCCGTCGAGGTCTCGCTTGCGATGCCCGAATAGGGCCAGCTTTCTTATTCGCCGGCGTTGGCTTTGGCGGAAGTTGCTTTCCCAAAGACATTCGGGCGCTCATCGAGACCGGCCGCGAACACAATTACTCGATGAAGATTCTAGAAGCGGCAGATGCCGTCAATACGAATCAGGCGCTCCGATTTGTCGAAAAAGTGCGCCAGCATTTCGATCGGAAATTGGGAGATATTCGACTCGGCGTATGGGGACTCGCCTTCAAACCACGAACGAACGACATGCGGGCCGCACCTTCTATCAGGATTATCGAAAGTCTTCTTTCGGATGGCGCGACCATTGCCGCTTATGATCCAGAAGCCTCTGAAGAAGCTAAACGGATTTTTGGTGACAGAATCCAGCTTGCCGCGAACAACTACGGCTGTCTCGAAGACGCCGACGCTCTTCTGCTGATCACGGAATGGCAGGCTTTCCGCCATCCCAATTTCGAACGCATGAAATCCATCATGAGGCGGCCGGTTGTATTTGACGGCCGAAACATCTACGATCCGGTGCAACTGCGGCAACTGGGGTTCACCTATTACAGCATAGGACGATCATGAAGGCAGTCGTTACAGGTGGAGCCGGGTTCGTCGGCAGTCATTTGTGCGATCGTTTGCTGGAGATGGGGTATGACGTCCTCTGCATCGACAATCTCATCACAGGCAACACCGACAATATCGCCCACCTGTTTGGCGATCCTCGGTTCAAATTCGTGAAGCATGATGTGACGGAATACCTCTACGTCGAAGGGACGGTTCACGCAGTCTTGCATTTCGCGTCGCCTGCGTCACCCATCGATTACCTGGAGATGCCGATCCAGACTTTGAAGGTCGGCTCATTGGGCACCCACAAAGCCCTGGGGCTCGCCAAAAAGAAGAGCGCTCGGTTTCTTCTGGCAAGCACCTCTGAAGTCTATGGCGATCCCCAGGTGAACCCCCAGTTGGAAACTTACTGGGGCAACGTAAACCCCATCGGTCCTCGAGGCGTTTATGACGAGGCAAAACGGTTTGCCGAGGCCATGACCATGGCCTACCGCCGCTATCACGGCATCGACACGCGGATCGTGCGAATCTTCAACACGTATGGGCCACGAATGCGCCCTAATGACGGCCGTGTAGTTTCGAATTTCATTGTGCAGGCCCTGGCCGGAAAGCCACTGACGATTTACGGCGAAGGATCCCAAACGCGCAGCTTCTGCTTCGTTTCGGACCTGATTAATGGAATCACAGCGTTGCTTTCTGCGCCACCCTCCGAAGAAATGGCAAAGCCGTTCAACATCGGGAATCCGGAAGAGCGCACCGTGCGCGACCTCGCCTTGAAGATCCTCGCCCTAACGGGAAGCCCGAGCCCAATCGAAACCCGAGACCTGCCTGTGGATGATCCTCACGTGCGCTGTCCCGATATCACGCGCGCCAGCAAGACTCTGGGATGGCGTCCCGAAGTTGGAATTGATCGCGGTATTCGGTCCACCATTGAATACTTCCGGAAACTTCCCTCGTGATACTCGTCACTGGCGGCGCAGGTTACATCGGTAGCCATACGGTAAAAGCGCTCAAAGCATCCGGGCTTTCGCCGGTCATCTTCGATAACTTCTCCACCGGACATCGATCGTTCATTAAGGGGACGCCGGCCTTCGAGGGCGATGTCTGCAATTCTTCAGATCTCGAGCAGGTTTTTGGTGAATACTCGATTGACGGTGTCCTGCATTTTGCAGGCAAAGCTCTGGTAGCTGAATCGGCAGAGATGCCGGAGTCTTATTACCAGACAAACCTGATTGGTGGTCTGAACCTCCTGGGGGCCATGAAGAAATGCGGCGTCCGATTCCTGATCTTTTCTTCCACGTGCGCAACGTACGGTGTGCCCGAGCGAGTGCCAATTCCGGAGGACCATCCTCAGAATCCCATCAATCCTTACGGTGAAACCAAGCTCGCATTTGAGCGGGCAATGCGATGGTTCCACAAAGCCCATGGGTTGGAGTACCTTTCGCTGCGCTACTTCAATGCGGCGGGTGCCGATGCAGACGGAGAATTCGGAGAAGATCACAATCCGGAAACGCACTTGATCCCGCTTGCACTTCAAGCCGCTATCGGCCATCGGGCGGAGGTTCAGATTTTCGGGACCGATTATCCAACTCCGGATGGGACGTGCATCCGTGATTACATCCATGTTTCGGATCTTGCTCGCGCTCACGTTGCCGGATTACAAGTTTTGATGGAAGGACGTGTTCAATCGCAGGCCCTCAATCTTGGCACGGGCGGCGGCTACTCAGTCCGTGAGGTGATCGAGAGCGTACGCCGCATCACCGGCCGGGACTTTGCCGTGCGCGAAACTGCGCGGCGTCCTGGGGACCCGCCTCAACTGGTCGCTTCCGTGAACCGCGCAAAGGACTTGCTGGGCTGGACCGCTGTGGAGAGTGACCTGGACAAAATTGTCGCGTCAGCCTGGAAATGGCTTCAACGTACTCCATCCCCCTGAGGAAGGCCTTTCTGTGAGAGGACTACTCGTTGACGTCAAACGTTTTCCGGAGTTGGTTTACTACCGCGGTGAAGGACATAATCGAAAAAGCCGGCTTTGCGACCGCGTCCCTTACCTTTCGCGCGTTGGCACAAAGCACGTTGCCCACTTCTTCCAACTTTGAATCCGCCTTTGCCAGCGCGAGGCCATACTGTTCCTGAGCGTGTAAAAGGCAACCTTCAACGTCTGTCATTTTCTGTTTTGCCCGTTCCGTGAAATTCGCTGCGTGTTTCGCCGCCGTCTGCATGGAATGGAGCCATGCTTGAGTCACATCGCTTCGCTCAACTTCCGTGAGGGCGTCGGTGACCGTTGATGTGAGAGTCGCAAATGTCTTGTATGCGAACCAAATCAGCAGCGTATTCGTGACAATGGTGACGCTGGTCAATGCGAGGAAAATCATCAGCCGTGTTTCCATCGCGGCCAGCATACATTGAGGACACGGCGAGAAAAGGATCTTTCGTTCCGTTTGCCTTAATGACCCGGAACCGTAGGCTGTGTCACTCTTGGCCTTTTCATCAGCAAAACAAGCGGGATGACAATCGCGAATACGAGCGCCAGGAGGCGGAATAGTTGAACGAAGGCAACCATGATAGCCTGCTTCTGCACCATTCCAGCCAGAGCTGCATATGCGGCATTTGTGGCTGTGGAGAAATCCATGCCTTTGGACATGAAGGCGGCGCGAATTTGATCGAGTACCATACGAACACGCATATCGAATCCGGTCACATGCGTTCCGAGGATGTTGAATTGCGCCTGTGTATTCCGGCTCAACGTCGTTGCAATTACGGCAATTCCCACGCTTCCACCCAGATTTCGCATGAGACTGAAGAGGCTAGTCGCGTTTCCCATTTCTTCCTTCTTAATCAGGCTCATGGTGACCGTTGTCAGCGGAACGAATATCAATCCCATCGAAATTCCTTGGAAGAACTGCGGCCAGAAAATATTCCAGTACCCAATTTGAAGGTTCAGAGATCCCAAAGCGAAAAGTGTGATCGAGCCGCTGAGCAGGCCAAAACTCAGCAGCTTGCGTGGATCGATTTTAGCCGTAAGAAATCCAACCAATGGCATCGCGATGAAAGAGCCAAGACCACGGGGAGCCATTGCAATGCCGGCTTCGATCGCCGGGTAGCCCAGGACTGTCTGGAGGAATAGCGGAAGAAGGACCAGGCTTCCGTACAGAACAAAACCTAGCGTCGTCATCAAGAAGACACCGGTGGCGTATGTTCTGTCCTTGAACACTCTCAGATGGAGGACGGGATCTGCCGTCCGGAATTCATGAATGATAAACACGACGAGCATGACTAGCGAAATGATGGCTAATGAAATGATCCAATTGGATGAGAACCAGTCTTCTTGCTGGCCTTTGTCAAGCATCAGTTGGAGCGAGCCGATTCCTACAGCCAATAGCCCGATGCCCCACGTATCCACGCTTGCGGATGTACGTCGAATGTACGGCGGATCGAAGATGAACAGCTTCGTCATGATGATCGAAGCGATTCCAACTGGAATGTTGACGTAGAAAACCCATCGCCAGGAGTAGTTGTCGGTTAGCCAGCCGCCCAATACAACCGGTTGAAGAACTCCACCGGTCAACCCCTGCAAGATGCGGAAACTGACGAGCCACGCCAGATTCGGCGCAAACCCACAAAAAAAAGACGACGTCGTGAAGCCCACCACCGCCGTCATCAACAGCCGCTTTCGCCCAAAGTAATTACTAAGCCAGCCCGTAATCGGCAGCACAATCGCGTTGGCAACCAGATACGAGGTGAGCGCCCAGGTTGCTTCCTCCGGAGTTGCCGACAGATTCCCTGCAATATGCGGTAACGACACGTTAACGACCGTAGTGTCGAGCACCTCCATGAACGTTCCGAACATCACTGAAATTGCGATGAGCCATGGATTGACTTGGGGTACGGATGTGTTTGGACTGTCCATATTCAACTTGGAGTCAGGAACCAGGGGTCAGGGATCAGGGGCCCGGGCCCTGATCCTGCCCCCTGCCCCCTCTACTTCACTCTCACCTTAACCAGTACCGACATTCCCGGGCGCAATTGATGCTCGGTGTCCTGGCCCTGATCCAGAACCAGCTTGACGGGCACGCGCTGTACGACCTTCACGTAATTGCCCGTAGCGTTCTCCGGCGGCAACAAACTGAACTTTGCGCCCGTGGCCGGCGCGATGCTGTCCACATGTGCGTTGTAGACCCGCCCACCATATGCGTCGACCGAGATGGCAGCCGGTTGCCCAGGATGCATGTCCGCCAGTTGGGTCTCCTTGAAGTTGGCGGTGACCCAGATGTCCTTCGCGGGAACAATGGCCATCAACGGCTGGCCTGCCTGGACAACCTGGCCGGCTTCCACCGTTTTCTTGCTGACCATCCCGGAGACTGGCGCCTTGACACTCGTGTACTCCATGTTCAGCCGCGCCTGATCTAGCGTGCCTTTTGCGAGCTGTACTCGGGCTTCGGCAGATTGAGCTTGTGCTCTCGAAATCGTTACCTGCTGCGGCGCGGACTGGGCGGCCTGCGCTTCGGCTTGAGCCTTTTGGAACTCAGCTCGGGCTTGGGACACCCTCGCTTGAGACGCAGCCACTCCGTGCTCGGCTTCGAACACAGCCGCTTGCGCGGATTCGACAGTCGCTCGGCCGGCTTCAGCCGCAGCAACGGCGGCATCGTAGCGAGCTTGAGCGAGACGGAATCGTGCCTGTGCCGCCAAGAGTTCTTTGTCGGCTACTTCAACTCCTCCTTTGGCCCGCTCCGCAATCGCTTCGGCGGAAATGATCTGGCTGCCCGCCGCACTAGAGGCGATAGGCACGCCTGCGCGAGCTCCAAGTACGACTGCCTGGGCGTCGGCTAGCTCCGCAGCGGCTCGGGATACGGCCACTTCGTAATCCCGCGCGTCGAGTTGGACTAGAACAGTCCCGGATTCGACATGCTGGTTCTCTTGCACGCTTACGGACAGTACAGTTCCCCCGAGCTTGGCGTTTACAGGATGGATGTGTCCCTCGATCTGTGCATCATCGGTCGATTCCCATTTGGAAAAATATTGCCAGGCTGCATATCCGCCGGCGATTACAATAATCAGAATTGGTAAGAGGAGCCATTTGGCGCGGAAGAGCCATGCCATCACTTTCCTCCAAAAGATGTTTTAATCGTCTTTTCGGCGGAGCCCACTGCTCGTGCCAGCGCAGCTTGAGCGAGGTTGAGCGAATAAAGACCCGAAATATAGTTTTCGTCGGCGGTTACAATGGCCTCTTGCCCCTGTACGATCTCAAGGCTCGTTGCGACCCCCGCGGCGAATCGGTCCTGCGCTTGTAGGAGCTGCTGCTTGGCGAGATCCATGGCGGCTTGCGCCACTCTCACCTGTTCGGCTGCGGACTGGATGTCGAGATTCGCGGTCCGGATCTCAAATTCGATTCGATCGCGAAGATTGGCGGCTTCGACCCTGCGCTGCTCGAGTACAGCTTCAGATTCCAACAATTCCGCACGGGTCCGGCCCCCGTTGTAAATCGGTATCGACACGGTACCCTGGAGGGTCATTGTTCCGTGCGAGAATGCAGGATTGCGGCCGATATCACCGTAATCCGCATTCACCTGAAGCGAAGGCATACTTCGTCCGATGGCCGATTTTCGAGCCTCCTCCGCAGAACGGATAAGGGCACTCGCCCGGCGATAGTCGGGTCTTGCGTCCAGCGCTGTAGTTAAGGCCTCTTCCAGTTTAGGTAGCACGGGCGGCGCGGTGGCGAAGCGATCCGTCTGGGTAAACTCCTGCCCTTGAGGCAAACCAATCGACCGCGCGAGATTCAGCTTTTGTTTGGCCAGTTCGTTTTCCATGGCAAGGACCCGCTGGCGCTGCGCTTGCAGTTGGACTTGAGCGCGCAGGACATCGATCCCGGCCGCGATACCGCTGTCTTTAAGATTTGTGGCGCGATCGTACACGGCCTGGGCTGTGTTCAGCTGCGCGCGCGCAGCCTCGACGCGAGTGGAACCGGCAACGGTCTCGAGATAAAGGTTGGTTGCAATGAACACAACGAGCTCGCGAACATCCTGCTGTGAATAGTTGCTGGCGTGGAGTTTTTCGGCGGCCGCTCTGAAGTCATGCAGCAACCTGAAATCGAACACAGAGTGAGAGTAACGAGCGCGGGCATCGAAAACACTAAATGGACCAACAACAGGGGGTGTGCCGGGAAAACCACCGAAACCGAACGCAGCCAGGTTGGTCTGCTGAACTGTTTCCGTGACTCCTGCGCTCACTTTCGGAAGCAGGTCTGACAAGGCCCGCAAGCGTGAGGCTCTGGATACCTGACTCTCCTGTTCGCTCACGATCACGCCCAGGTTGTACTTCAACGCCCGATCAATGGCGTCTGAAATAGAGAGAGGAATCACGCCACTTGTGGGTGTTCCTTGAGTGACGCTTCCGAAGAGTGTTGGCGAAACATTTCCACCACGTGTTTGTTGCGCCTGGGCGGTGCCCGCGAAGAAGACAAACAGCAGAATCAGAGAGCCGGCAAGAACTTTCATTGGGCCGCAATTCCTTTCCATATCAAATCGAAAATGAACTCCACGTCTTGGCTGATTTTGGATTTTGTCCATCCCAGTACTCGCTGTGTCACAACGCCTCGGATGAGGTCGGAAATTGCAAAGGCTGCCTGATCTGTACGCAAGTTGCGGATCGCCTTCTTTCTTGATCCTTCTTTAAGGATCGATTCGACCAGCCGCGCCTGGTCGAGATAAAGAGACTTGAACTCGCTATCGATCGTGCCGGGATGAGTTGGTATCTTGCCTAATTCGAAATAGTAGATTTTGAAGAAGTCCCGATTTTCCTCGAAGTACGCTAGCTTCGCGGCGATTAATGCTCGGAGTTTTTCCTCGGTTGTCGATACTCGCCGTACTTCCTCAACCAGTGCCGAGTACATCTGCGCGATCCCAAACTTCAAAGCCGCCAAATACACTTCCTGCTTCGATCGGTAGTAGAGATAGACCGTACCTTTCGCGACACCCGCGGCGTTGGCAATGTCGTCCACTGTTGCATCATGGAACCCTTTCTTTGCAAAAACCTTTCGCGCCGCCTCCAGGATTTCCGACGTCCGGAATTCGGTGACGACATCTTTCTTGGTTTTTGACGTAGTAATCAAGCACGACCCCGCAGGACTGACTATTCAGTCAGTCTACTATGCCAGGTGTTCAGAAGCCAATTTGTGGAGTGGGTGAGAAAGCGTAGAGGGGGGATTCGAACTCCCGGAGCACCACGCCATATCAGTAATTTAGCACAAAAAATTGACCAGGTGTTGGTCACAACGTTTCGCCCCACCACGCAATCGCGCGATGTCGAAGCCTGAGGCCATCGAATGAATATGTCAGTCGGCTGCTGGACGAGGAAAATGTTTTTCGCGAACCGAGTTGGCGAATTTTGTTTGCCAGCAGTTTGGATTTCAGGACCCGCGAGGGCGAAACCAACTCAGTGGATGCCTGAGGGGGCTTGCGGGAGCTGAAGGCAAAGGGTGGTTGCAACTGTCGGCACCGCAGACTGAAAAAGGGCGGTCCATCGCCGCGACGGTTGTGCGAGGCCGGTGGCGCAACCGGAACGCGTGCCGAGTGAGGTGGGCAAGGTCGGGGGGATCAATCGAATTATCGCCGCAACTGCAGCTCGACCACGACGGATTCATCGTGGCGCTTTTTCACAATCATGATCACTTTTTCCGTCACGGGTATCCGTCGGCCAAACGGGATCACGATCTGCTCGGGGCTCGCGCGAGGTTTGTCACGTGGCGGGAGCCAAGCGTCCTTGCCGAAGTCGTATTCGTCAATCCGGAATCTTAGATCGAATAGCCGAACCATCTTTCTCACGACTTCGCCCTTCGGCGTGGTCGTTCCATCTAGGTATTTGTAGAAAGCCTGCTCCGAGACTCCAACCGCTTTTGCGGCCCTCGCTACCGACCAGGGTTTATTTTTACCGACTACCGAACGCAGCTGCTCGGTGAGTTCCTTGCGGAACTGCGGGTCCGTGTGGGTGTAACGGACTCTCGGCATACGGCTCTCCTTCCCGGCGGGAACGCATCAGTATTTTGTCGGGCAATTTCTCAATAGTAGTTGACAGTGGAGGGAAGTCAACTATTATTGATAAAAATTCAATAATACTTGACTCACTATGATGGCTGACCAAATGCTCCTAAATCAGACTGAAAGCGACCGCGGATCAAAGATAAAATGGTCGCTTTTTGGGAGGCGTTCCTAGATGAAAGGCAGCTCTTCGGAAGCGAGGATGAAGTATTTGTCGCTGGCCCTCTTTGCCCAGCGGACCACGAGGGCTTTGATCGACTTCGTGCGAAATGGCGACGAAGAACCGATGCGCAAGTCCCTGAAGGAAGCGTTGACCTCCCTCAGGCAACTCTCCCATGGCGAGACATCGAATGTCCGAAGCTTCATGTACTACGAACAGGTAAAGACTCTCCATGACATGAATAAGGCTCCGGAAGAGATCATCGCCCTCTTGCGCTCGCTGCTTGACCGCAAAGGGACGCAACGACAACAGCGCGCGAACGCCGAAAAGCGATTGAGTTCTTTCATGAACTGGAAAAGCAGGCGCTTCTCAACTGCGAGCGGCCGCAGGAAGAAATACCGCGCGGCATTCGTCAGTTATGCCAGACGCGCTGAGCGGCCTATTACACGATGCAACGGCCGTATACAGGTTTGTTGATTTCATCTGCGCGTTCTGTGACCGCAAAGAGAGCCAGCAGACCTACGGTGAAGCATCAGAAGATTTCTTCGACTACGTCATAGAGCTTGGGGAAAGCACCAGGCGATTTCTCCAATCGATCGTTGACGAGGCCAAAAGCGATCCTAAGCGAATCCCGATCTACCGCACGAACCTCGCCACGATCAAGAAGTGCTGGGCCGAACTGCACGTCTTTGTAAAGCCTGCGGCTGACGGGCATAGCCTCCAGACGCCGACCCCGTTCCTGGCGTTTATGGAGCAGCAGCTTTCGGAATTGCCATCCCTCGCCGGCGCGCGGATCGTGATCCTCATCTCGCCGGAGCTGAACTACCTCCAATACCAGCACAGCAAGTTAAAAGGCTTTGCCTCAGAGTTGAGCCGCACAATTCCTAAGTCTCCGACATTTCCCGCGAAGCTCGGCTTCATCGCCATACCCTTCTCCCAGGGAGGCACCGTATTCACGAACACACTCATTT
>QHXC01000193.1:0-13450 GCA_003222815.1 Acidobacteriota bacterium
CTTTGATGGACACTCCGGGAGCCATGGCTCATATCGACGATAAGGCCTTCGATCGCGCGATGATGGACCAGGCCATCAAAAAGCGCAGCAAACCAGAACATCTTGCGGCACTGATCGCATTCCTCGCTAGTGACGATGCGGAATTGATCACGGGACAATTCATCCTTGCCGACGGCGGCGTTTGTCTGCACTGATTCTTCGAACGCGGGCCAAAGCCAGCGACTACGAGCCTTATGAGTAAACAATTGAGGTTAGGTTTCATCGGATTTGGTGAAGCAGGATTCAATATCGCCAAGGGCTTGAAATCTGCAGGACTGACGGACATTTTCGCCTATGACATCCATACGCACTCGCCGCAGCTCGGACAACGAATTCAGGAGCGGGCGAAAGAGAGCGAAACCACATTGGTCGATTCTTCCAGCGAGCTTGCGCGTGTGTCGGCTGTTCTGTTCTCGACCGTCACTGCCGATCAGGATCGGAACGCTGCCAACCAGACCGCTCCATTTCTGGAATCGCGGCACATCTATGCGGATCTGAACTCGGTCTCACCCGCTATGAAACAATCCATCGAGAAAATCATCACGAGCTGCGGTGCCAGGTTTGTTGAGGCTGCGGTTATGGCGCCCGTTCCCCCGTATGGTCATCGCGTGCCGATGCTACTTGCTGGTGGGGCTGCGGCCGAATTCGCTGAGTTGATGAGACCGTATGGAATGCAGCTTGAAGTGATATCCGAGGATGTGGGCGCTGCTGCTGCAACGAAGATGTTTCGCAGCATCGTAGTCAAAGGCATGGAAGCGCTCATGTTGGAATGTGTATTGGGTGCGAACCAATATGGCGCGGACGAGCGTGTGTTGGCCTCACTTGCGGAAAGTTTTCCAGGCATCGACTGGAAACGCTTGGCGAACTACATGATCGGCCGTGTCGTCGTTCACGGGGAACGCCGGGCTCGCGAAATGGAGGAGGTTGCCGACACATTACGCGCCATCGGTATTGAGCCGATAATGGCCACGGCTACAGCTCGCCGGCAAGACTGGTGCGCCCGGTTAGGCCTTGCTTCTCGGTTTGATGCGGAAGGACCAAAAGACTATCGGGATGTACTGCAAGTAATCGCAAAACTGACATCGCACAATGCCATTTGAGGCTTGACGTAGTGGGCCACTCACGGCATCATGATGAAGCAAAAATCTCGGAGGGTCGTACGTTTATGAGAGCGAAACTAGTCACGGCTGTAGTCGCGGCAACAGCTCTGGTCGCGCTCGCGGCGCCGGTATTCGCACATCATTCATTTGCCGCTGAATTCGACGTCGCCAAGCCCGTCACTCTCACAGGGGTAGTTACGAAAGTGGAGTGGATGAATCCGCACACCTACTTCTATGTCGATGTTAAGGATTCGGCCAGCGGCAAAGTTACAAATTGGGCTTGCGAAATGGGTAGCCCCAATGGTCTGACCAGACAAGGCTGGACACGGAATACGTTAAATG
Organism: Acidobacteriota bacterium; assembly: GCA_003222815.1. Classification (GTDB taxonomy): domain Bacteria; phylum Acidobacteriota; class Terriglobia; order 20CM-2-55-15; family 20CM-2-55-15; genus 20CM-2-55-15. Next base: position 1,482 of record QHXC01000193.1, read on the forward strand.
TGGGAATGATCGTCGCCTTAGCAGGAACTCGTGCCAAGGTCGGAAGCACTCGAGCGAACGTCCGAAACGTGACCGTGGACGGTAATAAGCTTGGCGCTGCCTCGAGCGAAGGCGTCACACCGTAACTTTTCTTACTGAAGTTTCATTGCAATAGGAAATCGAGTACGAATGCAAAGAAGGAGGATTCAACGTGCGCAACCGTTGGGTTGGCAGGTCTCTTACGATAACGGTCGCAGCGGCTTTCTTGCTCCTTGTCACCATGCTGACTTTTAGTGGTCCTGCAGCGTCCCAACCGGTGCCCGCAGCGGCCGCCGCCCAGCAAAGAGGGCGTGGAGCACGCGGTGGGTCTTCAGTACCGTCGGAACCAACGCCACGGTTGCCCGATGGAACTGTAAACCTGGGCAGAGTTCCTGGAGAAAAAGGTATCTGGGGGCTTCCTTACATTACGAATATGGGTGCCCGAAACATTGTCGTCGGAGCGCCACCTGCAGAACCGGGCACGACACGCGGCAGTGGGCAGCGGGGCGGATTAGCGGCTATTGGTTCTCAACAACCCTTCGGTGGCGGCGAAGGAACCGGTGGCGGTGGGCAGCGCGGCGGAGCTGCTTCCGAGCCCTGGGTTCCCTTTCAGCCCTGGGCGGCGGCTGTCTACAATTACAACTCATTGAACCAGTCGAAGTACGATCCGGAAGGATATTGCCTTCCTCCGGGTGGGCCCCGCTTATTTGCGACTCCTTATCCGATGGAGATTATTCAGCAGCCTGAGCACAAACGCATCATTATCATCTTCGAGGGCGGGACCCACGTCTGGCGCGAGATTTACATGGATGGACGCGCTCATGCTTCTGCCGATGCCATTAAAGGCCAGACCTGGTTAGGTCACTCGGTCGGTCATTGGGAAGGGGACACACTCGTGGTGGACGTGGTTGGTTTCAACGAAGGAACTTGGCTGGACTACTTCGGCCATCCGCACACCGACCAAATGCACATCATCGAAAAATTCACGCGTCCCGACAAGAATACTCTGCATTACGAAGCCACGATTGATGATCCAGGCGCTTACACCAGGCCCTGGACAGTCTCGTGGAACATTCCGTGGAATGGCACCGCCGAACTCCAGGAATACATCTGCCAGGAGAATAATATCTATCTCAATCACCTGAAGGACGACTTCGGGGAACACGTTGTCGACCGGTAGGAACCTGAAAAGAACAACCAGCTTTCCATTCAGATGAGAATTGGGAATTGAGCGTTGGTCAGATCCCGTCTGATCTGATCAACGCTCAATTCCCAATTCTCATCCGAATGGAACCTGCGCATGGTAGCTAAGTGAACTGTATTGGGGCTTGAGCCCGCGTTTTTCAGTTCAGGTTGATCTTGAATTCGCCCTTTTGATTGCCGGCGGTCCAGGTGCCGGTGACGAACTTATTGTACGCGCCGATATTTTGCAATTTGCCGTCGACTACGTAATGCACGGCTTTTCCGGTCTGGTCCTTCCCATCCGCTTCAAAGTGCAGGAGCCAGGGAGCCATCGCATTAGAGACTCCGCCATTCGGAGGGTCGAGGGATAGTTTTTGGAGAGTAATATTCTCCGTGCCGGGATTGAGCATGCCGGTTAACGTTTTGCCGTCCCAGCCAAATTCGAGCAAAATCCGGTTCTCGTCACCTTTTTTTAACCACCACTCTCCACTCCATGCGCCTTTCAACGGATAACCGAATTGCGCCAATGCCGGTATCGCGATCGCCAAGCATGCCACGAACCAGGCCAGGCGGAGCGTTCTGGATTGCATCCTATTATTCCTCCTTACTAAGGACTCGACTGAAGGATCGGAATATTAGCACACTTGAAAAAAAGGGGAATCCGGACCGCGTCAAGGTATCGATTCCACTTCTGGCTGCATAGCCGCAGATTGCGCACATTACACGGATTTCAATCCGTGTAATCCGTGTTATCCGCGGCTGAATTGTTTTATAATTCGGGACCGCTAGAAAAACTCGGAATCCAATTTTACCATCTAACAATTTGAAAGGAGTCACCATGGCACAGGTTCGTTTGGAAGACGCACGAAGAGTGATTGCTGCGGCCGAAAAGAAAGCCGAGCAGATCGGACAACCGATGAACATCGCTGTCGCTGACGAAGGCGGCAACATCGTAGCCCACGTCCGGATGGACGGAGCCTGGATTGGCAGCATTGATATCTCGCAAAAGAAGGCCTACACCTCACGTGCCTTCGATATTACGACCAAAGATCTGGCCACGCATTCGCAGTCGGGTGGGCAGTTTTTTGGAATCCATGCGTCCAATAACGGCAAGATCATGGTCTTTGCCGGGGGCATTCCATTGAAGAAAGATGGCAAGGTCGTGGGCGCGATCGGCGTCAGCGGCGGATCGGGAGAACAAGACCATGCTGTAGCTGCAGCAGGCGCTGCGGCGTTCTAGTTCGGCTTGGGGTCCCGGACAAGAAGGCGCTGGACCAACTGCGCCCGCCGATGGGCCTGGCGCATTGGGTTTGTCGTTGCGGGCTGTGGCCCGCGACACGCAATAAACAAGAAAAGGAGAAACACAAATGGCAACGAACAGAGGTGTCGCTTACATGGGACCGGGCAAAGTCGAGGTGAAATCCATCGACTTCCCGAAGTTAAAGATGCCCGCAAGCGAGAGCAATCCGTTCGGCGGAAAGGATGCCCCGCACGGAGTGATTCTTAAGATTGTGACCACGAATATTTGCGGGTCCGATCAGCACATGGTCCGAGGCCGAACCACGGCGCCGCTGGGACTCATTCTGGGCCACGAAATCACGGGTGAGATCATCGAGAAGGGTAATGACGTCGAGATGTTTAATGTGGGCGACCTGGTGACCGTGCCGTTCAATATCGCCTGCGGCCGCTGCCGCAACTGCCGTGAAGGCAAGACTGGCATCTGCCTCACCGTGAACCCGGCGCGGCCCGGCGCAGCGTATGGCTATGTGGACATGGGCGGATGGGTTGGTGGCCAGGCCGAGTACGTACTCGTTCCTTACGCCGACTTCAACCTCACTAAATTCCCCAACAAAGAAAAAGCGATGACGAAGATCAAGGACTTGACGCTTCTGTCCGATATCTTCCCGACGGGTTATCACGGCGCCTACTCCGCGGGTGTGACAACCGGCAGCATCGTGTATGTCGCCGGCGCCGGCCCGGTAGGTCCGATCTTAAGAAAGACGCGTCACTGGCCGATCAGATCGCTCAGGTTGTCGGTGTGCCTGAAGTCGATGCGGCGGTGGATTGCGTCGGATTCGAAGCCCGCGGACACGGACATGACGCGGCCGTCGAGAAGCCCGCGACGGTGTTGAACTCCGTCATGGAAGTCACACGCGCCGGCGGCGCCATCGGTATTCCCGGCCTCTATGTCACGGGCGATCCAGGCGGAGTGGACGCCAACGCGAAGATTGGCAACCTCGGCATCCGCATCGGACTGGGTTGGGCGAAGTCGCATGCGTTCACAACCGGCCAGTGCCCGGTGCTCCGCTACAACCGCCAACTGATGCAAGCGATCCTGCACGACAAGGTGCAGATCGCCAAAGCGGTGAACGCGACGCTCATCCCTCTCGACGAATCGCCGGCCGGTTACAAAGACTTCGACAAGGGTGCAGCGAAGAAGTTCGTGATCGATCCTCATGGCGTGGCCAAGAAGTTTGCCGCGTAGGAATTAAGGGGACAGACACCGGATTCTGCAGTTTAAGAATCCGGTGTCTGTCCCCTTAATTCCAGCTTCTCATAGGAACCCGATCGCCCGGCCTCCCAGACCAACACCAAACCACAGCGTCAGTGAGAGAACTCCAGTCGCCCAGTTCCATATCGGATTCATGCGACCTTCACCTGCTCGGGTGACCCAACGAAAGATCGTGAAGTGAAAAAGGAGTGCGCTAAAGAGGAAAACCATTTTGAATCGGAAAGGCTCGCTGGCGTAGCACTTCATGGCCTCCGACAAGAAGAGCATTATCCCCGAGGCCAATATGACAACCACGTTCCACCGTATCCATGGCGCGAGATCCAGCGCAAGTTGCGAGATGGGCTGACGCCGCAGGATAAGGCCGAAGAGACGCAGGTTAAGAATCACCACCGCTCCGAACAACAACGTAAGCGCGAAGAGATGGAACGTCTCGATGATTGGAAAGTATATACGCGAATTCCGTATCCCGTTACCCAACCACGTGTCATCGCACCACTTAAAAAAGGGCAACAGAGCATCAAAGAAAGAAAGAGAAGGCATACGCTCAAACCTCGTCAGAATAAATTGTATGCCATTGCCCGGCCAGCCGTAATGACAGCGAACCATGAAACCAGGGAGAGAGCGCCTGCGACCCGAGCTCGACGCGGCATGACCGGGGCGTTATCCCAGTCGGCGAGAGTATCACGGTAGGTCCACTCGAAGACCATGGCGTTTACGCCCGCCAGCAAAACGAAGAAGATTTTTGCGAGAAAGAAAAAGCTCGTGATGCACTTTACGGGTTCCGACCACGTGAGAAGAACACCACTGATGAACATTATGATAAATCCGGCCAACGTCCAGGGCATGATCTGCTTGTGAACCCGTGAAACAGGCTGATGTATGCCAAAACCGAGTAGACGAAAGTCGAACCAAACCAGCAGGCCGACCGACACGGAGAGCGCGAGGACATGGGTTGTCTCGATAATTGGAAATAGCCAGATGGACTCGCGTATGCCAGTGCTTATTGGACCGTCCTGAACCGATTGACAGAAACTAAGAAGTGACATTCTAAGAGACCCCTTGATACGAAAATTATCCTAAATTCGCGCGGGTAGACTACCACGTCGCTTGTATCACGCATCGCGCACAATACACAGATTTTCGCCACAATGTCAACGGACACTGAATAGCCGGCATCAGCGATAGCCTGGCGTATTAAGACAACGTTTGCCCTTTGGAGCGAGGCGATTGCTGAGGGAAATTGTCCGCATGGGTAGCCGGAACACCTATACACCTATACCTGAAAAGTTTCTGAATTCTTCGTCAGGTACTTGCTCCGGCGGGCTGATCACCAATAGACTCGTGAGGGTCACTGCGGAGGGGAACTTATGACGAAATGGATCTGCATTGGTGTGCTGTTTGTTGTGATTGCTGCGATTTCTGTCTGGTCGAATGTCAATGTCTTTCCAGCACCGGCTGTAGTTGAGATCAATTCGCCGGCCGGCGCCGGGAGCGAGGAGCCAGGTCTTTCTGTGGCGCCCGACGGCCGCATCTTCCTGACCTGGCTGGAAGCGGGCGCTCCAAGAGGTCACGTGCTGCGTTTTTCTGTTCGCGAGAAGCAGGGCTGGACGACGCCTCGCACGGTTGCACGTGGAAACAACTGGTTCGTAAACCCAGCGGATTTCCCGTCACTCATCGTCATACAACCTGGAGCAAACCGATCGTTCCTCACCGCGATGGAACAAAGCGTCAACACGGCTTTGTTTCCATGTTCCCAACGTCTGGTGGCCGGCTCGCTGCAGTTTGGCTGGACGGAAGAAAGATGAAGGATGAAGAGACCGGTGACATGTCCTTGATGTACACCACAATCGGGTCAGACGGCACGCTTGCGAATGAGACGACGCTCGATGGCCGCACCTGCGAATGTTGCCAGACATCTGCAACCACAACTCCGGATGGCCAGTTGGTTGTCTACCGTGACCGTTCGGATAAGGAAATCCGCGATATCTCCATCGTGCGATATACCAATGGCCGCTGGTCGCAGCCCGAGCCATTGACCAAGGATGGTTGGGAGATCAATGGGTGTCCCATCAATGGTCCGGCGATTTCGTCCAGCGGGCGGAACGTCGCCGTGGCCTGGTTTACAGGGGCGAATGACCGGCCGCGAGTCAGCCTTCTCATGTCGAGCGACTCTGGCAAAACCTTTGGCAAACCGATCCGCATCGACGACGGAAGTCCCGCCGGCCGTGTGGATGTGGTGAGCCTGCCATCGGGCGGCGTGGTTGCGAGCTGGATTGAGCGGACAAACCAGGGCACGCAAGTCCGCCTGCGCCAGCTGGACTCCGGTGGAACTCCGGGTTCCTCAATGACTGTGTCTGGAACTTCAGGCGCGCGATCCGGCGGATTTCCGCGAATCGAGCGCTCCGGAAATGAAGTCATGGTCGCCTGGACTGACGCGGGAGAAAAGCCACGCGTGCGGACTGCCGTTCTCGGCGTGCAATAGAACGTATTGGATTGTGAATTTCGAATTTGACGGAGAACGCGACGCGAGCCTTCTTCGAAATTCGCAACTCGAAATCGTGAAGCCGTGCGTATCCTTGTCGTTGAAGACGAACAGAAAGTCGCGAATGCGCTGAAGCAGGGCCTCGAGGATGAGCGCTACGAGGTCGTCGTCGCACAAACCGGCGAAGACGCGTTTTTCCGTGTCAACACCGAGAAATTCGACCTCATTCTTCTTGACCTCATGCTGCCTGGACGTGACGGCCTTCAGATCCTGACGAGCCTTCGCAAGCGTGGCGTGGAAACCGCGGTTCTGCTTCTGACTGCGCGCGATACTTTGGAAGACCGGGTGGCCGGCCTCAACAGCGGCGCGGATGATTATCTGGTCAAGCCCTTCGCGTTCGCCGAGCTGGTGGCAAGGATTCGGGCGCTGCTTCGGCGCGGGCGGCCGGCCGATTCCCTTCGTCTGGGTCTCGGCGATCTCGATATGGATCTGGTGACCAGGAAAGTGACTCGTGGTGGTCGAACTGTCGAGTTGACGACTCGGGAATTCGAGCTTCTCGAATATCTGCTGCGGCATGAGGGTCAGGTCGTACTGCGTGATACTCTGGCTCGCGAAGTCTGGAAGGAAACGGCCCGGGGGACTCCATTGAATAACGTGATCGATGTGCACATCGCGAGGCTCCGCCGGAAGGTCGACCTCGATCAGCCTGTAAAATTGATCCACACGGTGCGAGGCGTTGGCTTTATGCTGCATGAGGAGGAACCATGAAACGCTGGCTTCGTCCGCGTCGTGTGCGCGTCCGGTTGGCGCTCTGGTACGTGGGCGTCATGGTAGTGGTGCTCGCGGTATATGCCGGGGCTGTGTTCGAGCTGGTTCGAGACAATGTCTCCAGTGGCCTCGACGAGCGGCTTCGGGATGATTTCGACTGGGCCTCCGATATGCTGGCGCAGCGCCCTGACGGCACGATTGCTCCTTATGATGAAACCGGAGAAGGCGACAGCCCGTGGTTGCAGGTCTGGAGTCTGGACGGAGATCTTTTGTATGACACACCTTCTGCGCGGCGCAACCCGGTTCCCCACAGTGGTCGAATGGCTGCTAAAGCCGACGAACAGATCGTCACCGTGCCTGAACTAACGCCTCCATACCGCGTTCTGAGTGGTCCATCAAGGATCGGTGGCAGACCCGTCGTCGTTCAGGTCGCCAGATCGGAATCGCCGTTCCTGCAGGATATGCATCACCATTACGGCCGACCGTCTGAAGGATCGCCTCCCTGTGGACAATCCAGACGATGAACTCGGGCAACTCGCGACGGTGTTCAACGAAACCCTCACCAGGCTCGAGTTGTCCTTCGAGCAGATGCGCCGTTTTACCGCGGACGCTTCGCATGAGCTGCGAACGCCGTTGACGGCAATTCGAAGTGTGGGCGAAGTTGGTCTGCGCGCGAGCCGCGATGAAGAAACCTATCGTGAAATCATCGGTAGCATGCTGGAGGAAGCGGATCGTTTAGCGCGCCTTGTCGATCGGCTTTTGACGCTGTCCAAAGCGGATACCGGGGAGGCCAGTCTTTCAATCGATGTCATCGATCTTTGCGAGCTTGCCGATCGTGTCGCCGGGCAACTGGATGTGCTCGCCGAGGAAAAGGAGCAGTCCATCCAAATCGTGCGCGACGGGGCCCCACGTTGTACCGGCGATCCCCTGGTGCTCAGACAAGCCCTGCTCAATCTCGTCGACAACGCCATAAAGTACAGTCCTGTTGGAGGCCGGATCACGATTCGGGTCGCGCAACCACCTACCGGAGCAACTATCGATGTGTGCGACACGGGGCCGGGAATTCCTGCAGAGCTTCAGTCGCGTATCTTTGATCGCTTCTATCGGGTCGATCAGTCCCGCTCCCGCGAAAATGGCGGAACAGGACTCGGCTTGTCCATTGCCAAATGGGCCGTCGAAGTCAATGGGGGCCGGCTCACGCTCGAAGAGACGAACGGGGCGGGCAGCACGTTCCGGATTACTTTGCCCCAGAATGCACCCTCCCCAATCGCGTCGTCCCTGCGGGCCGTGTAGTGTGGAGCACGGACTCCTCAGGAGGGCTTTGCACAAAAAGTCACTTGCGCTTTTCTGAACATCGCGGATTCGATTCGCCGATCGCCAATGTCCAACAGCCATGTGCAATCAGCCAAAGCAATTGCTGAGGGTATTGCACATCTTTGTCGCGTACCTGACGATTGGCGATTTCAGATTTCAGATCTAGCTGCGTGGCCGTTCCCGACTTTTTGTGCAAAGCTCCTCAGGAGATGAGGAGGGCTTTGCACAAAAACTCGCTGATGCGGTCTTTCCCAAATCAGATGAGCATTCACGACTATACGTTTTTGGTGATTGCGAAATTGTTATCTGCGTGAGGAGGTTTGTTGTGGTCTGGTTCCGCAAGTGGATGATTCTCATCCACCGGTGGCTGGGTATTGTCTTGAGTCTGTTGTTTGTGCTGTGGTTTGTCTCCGGCATCGCCATGATCTACGCCGGAGGTATGCCCTCGCTTAGCCGTGAGGAGCGGCTTGACAAACTGCCCGGACTGAACCTGGCCCAAGTACGAGTGACTCCTTCCGATGCAGCTCAGAAAGCGGAATTGAGCAGACCGCCGGCAGGAGTCACGCTACTGAACGTCATGGATCGCCCCGCCTACCGGTTTGGCGGCAGAGAACCGGCGACTGTCTTCGCCGACACGGGCGAGGTCCTGCAGGATGTCGGCGAGGCGGAAGCCTTAGTCATTGCCAGCCGGTTCATGAACCTTTCGAAAGAGAACCTTCATTATGTAGGCCTGCTCACGGAACCAGATCAGTGGACGATCACTGAGCGGGGCCAGCTGCCGATGCACAAGATTACCGTGGATGACGATGCTCATACGGAGTTGTATGTTTCCGAAGTCTCCGCAGAAGTCGGGCTTCAGACCACACGGGGCACGCGCGCTCTGGCCTGGGTTGCCGCCATTCCGCACTGGCTCTACTTTACTTCGCTGAGGGTCCGCGGTGAGTTATGGACCCAGGTGGTGATCTGGAGTTCCGGAATCGGCGCAATTTTGGCGATGCTCGGGATCGTCCTTGGAGTGATTCAATTTTCACGAAGGAAGCCACATACTCCTTATGCCGGCTGGATGTGGTGGCACTACGTTACCGGGGCGGTCTTTGGTGTTTTCACTTTGACGTGGGTTTTCAGCGGCCTCCTGTCGATGGAGCCATGGAATTGGTCATCGGGCGGCGGCTCGGGCGCGGGAATGCGCCAGGCATTCACGGGAGGCCCCATCGACGTGTCGCGCTTTCCAGCGCCGGATGCTGCGGCGTGGGCCGAGTTACTGCCGGCTCAACAGATCAAGGAAATAGAGTTTCTTTGGATTCAGGGCGAGCCGTACTATGCCGTACGCGGCGTCGAGTCCGAGCCGGTTCTGGTTTCCGCAAATCCGCTGCGGATTCGGCGCGAGCCTTTCTCTATGGAATCCCTGATGCAACGTGTAAAGCAGGGCAACCCGGGCGTGCCTATCGCTGAATCCCAGCTGCTCTCCGATTTCGATTCCTACTATTACGCGCGCGGCCGGGAGCGGCCTTTGCCCGTTCTTCGCGTGAAGTTTGCGGATCCCGATGGTACCTGGTTTTACATCGATCCGAAGATGAGCCAGGCTGTCGCGCGGTTCACTCACCGGCAACGGGTGGAACGCTGGCTATACCACGGCCTGCACAGCCTCGACTTTTCTTTCTGGTATTACAACCGGCCTCTCTGGGACATCGGCATGATCGTGCTGAGCCTGGGCGGACTCTCCTCGAGCGGCATCGGACTCTATATCGGATTCAAGCGTGTGTTGCGCAACGTGAGACGAACTTATCGCAGCGGGTGAAGCGGAACGCCCCTCTCAAGCATTGGAGATATTCCTTGGCAAAGGAGGTGTGGCGTGGCCCCTTAAGAAAATGTCGCGAAGGCACCTTATGGGCGCAGATGGGGTGGTTCGTTCAAGAGAAATTGTTTTGTGGAGTTTGAACGAACCACCCCGTCCGCGCCTTTCAAAGGAACGGGGATATTTCTTGATGGCGCGTCCGCCCTCCTTTGCCAAGGAGTGGAATTCGCTTCAAGCCAACTTCGGCAACAATTAGATGCGTATACTTCGCCGGGTTTTATGCCCGCGTTCAGGTTCCACCAGAATAATTCTTTGATTGTGCTCGTAGCCGCGGGCATAGAGCCTGCGGCTACGAGCTTGCTTTGGGATTTCTCCAAACTAGACCACTACCCGAACAGTCTATTTCTTTTATCTACTTGCCCTTTGTGGGATAGACTAGATTTCGCTCGCTTGAATGTCTGAGATGCGCATGAACTGGTGGGCACGCGAAATTTGATCCCACCCAGTCCGTCTCAGAACAGACCAGAATTAGAGCGGGCGTCATCGAGGATAATGCGGAGGGTCGAGAAGTGCTGAGCATCCTACTTCAAGACTTCTTCGACATTGTGACCTACTAGACTGCCGAAGGAACCGCGCGCGTCTACCAAAAGAACACCTAATGGACGGCCTATCGCAAGACAGCTGAGAGTGGACGTTTAAGAAAAACCAGACGAGACGAGATGAGATGAGATGAGACGAGATGAGATATGGGCGTTAGCGGCAGCAAAGCGGCGGTTGAGAAATCCACGCGGAGGGCAAGGAAACGCATGGCTGAAAGTGTAGCTGTTCGGAGTAAGTCCAAAGGCAAGCCCCTTGCGATTGTGGGGATCGGCGCCTCCGCCGGCGGCTTGGAGGCTTTCGCGCAACTCCTGAGCCATTTGCCGATCGACACCGGCCTGGGCTTTGTGCTGGTGCAGCATCTTGCTCCATCTCATCAAAGTATCTTGCCCGAGCTTCTCTGCAAGGTGACCCGAATGCCGGTCACATCTGTCAAGGATCGGACGACTGTCCGGCCCAACGAGGTTTATGTCATTCCTCCCAATCGAATCATGACCATCGCTCAAGGCGTATTGCGGCTTCAGCCTCGGAACGAGAAATATGATTACCGGCCCATCGATGAGTTCTTTCGTTCCCTGAGTGAAGATCAGAAGAACTGCGGGATCGGCGTAGTCTTGTCAGGTACCGCGTCCGACGGGACTATAGGCATGGAGTCGATCAAAGCCGAAGGTGGAATCACTTTTGCTCAGGACGCTTCGGCTAAATACGACAGCATGCCGCGGAGCGCGATTGGGGCCGGGCACGTCGACTTTGTGTTGGCGCCCGACAAGATCGCCGAGGAAATCGCCCGCATTAGCCGTCATCCTTTCGTTCTGTCTGCCGCAACGAGATCTATTGATACGACATCCCCGGCCGATTCAAAATCGACCGAGAACGGTTATCCGGTAATTCTGCGGTTGTTGCGCAAGGCCACCGGAGTGGATTTCACTCATTACCGAGCCAACACTCTCACACGGCGTATTGTCAGGCGAATGATCCTGCACCACGTTCAGGGACTGACCAATTATGCGACGTATCTCCGGAATCATCCGGCGGAAACGGAAGCACTGATGCAGGATCTCTTGATTGGTGTGACCAGTTTCTTCCGTAACCCTGGTGCATTCGATGCCCTCAACAAGGAAGTTTTGCCGAAACTACTGCAGCAACACGATGGAGACGAACCTTTGCGCATTTGGGTTTACGGCTGCTCCACGGGCCAGGAAGCGTATTCGTTCGCGATGAACTTTCTGGAGTTCGCTGGAGAGCGCGCCAGCCAGATTCCGATACAGATTTACGCTACCGATTTGAACGGCGCAGCTATC
>QHXC01000193.1:13474-16515 GCA_003222815.1 Acidobacteriota bacterium
TAATACGATTCGCGGGATGTGTACCTTTGCGCGGCAAAATCTCATGACGGATCCCCCGTTTTCCCGAATCGACCTCATCAGTTGCCGCAATATGCTGATTTACATGGAGCCGGTATTACACAGAAGGATTATTCCGATTTTTCATTATGCTCTGAAGCCTACCGGCTTTCTCTGGCTAGGGCTGTCGGAAACGGTCGGCACGGATACGGACTTGTTTGTTCCAATAGATAAGAAGTACAAGATTTATGCAAAGAGACCGACGTCGTCCCGCGTCAACTTCGGCCTCACCGCCGACAAACTCACCTCTCAAGGGCCCCCATTGGCTTTTGCGGGGGAACGGCCTAGAGAGGCTCCTGTGTTCGACCCGCAGAAAGAAGGCGATCGAATCCTCTTGACGGAATACACGCCAGCCAGCGTTCTCGTCGATATGCGGATGGAGATTCTGCAAGTGCGCGGCTCCACGGGCGAATATCTGGAAGCGCCAACGGGCAAGGCGACACACAATGTGCTCAAGATGGCCCGTGAAGATTTGATGCTGCCCCTGCAGGTCGCTCTACGCCAGGCGGCGGCGAAAAATCGACATATCCAGACACCTTCCGTGCGGTTCAAACATGACGGTCAATTCGGGGAAACCCGGATAGAAGTGGTTCCGATTCGCGGTTTCACACCACAGGAAAGCTACTTCCTGATCCTGTTTCACTCCGCCATCGGTGCGGCGGATCGCGCTCTGGCTCAGCCAGTCGGGAAAACGGCAAAAACCCGCCCATCCAATCGGCCGGCGAAGCGCCTGGACGAAAGCCGACACCTTGCCGCTTTGCAGCAACAGTTCGATGCCACCAATGAATACTCGCAATCGGTGCTGGAGCAACAAGAAGCCTACATGGAGGAACTCCAATCTGCGAACGAAGAGGTTCAGTCGGCCAATGAGGAGCTTCAGAGCATCAATGAAGAATTGGAAACCGCTAAGGAAGAGTTGCAGTCCAGCAACGAAGAACTCACCACGATCAACGAAGAACTGGAAAATCGGAATCGGGAAACGTATCAGCTCAACGCGGACCTTACGAATCTCCTGGCTTGTGTTCGGATGCCGATCGTCATGACGGACCGTGATCTCCGCATCCGTCTTTTTACGCCTTCGGCTGCGAAGACACTAAATCTGATCGATACCGATGTCGGACGGCCAATCACCAATATGGAATTGGGATTCGAAATACCCAACCTGTCCGAATTGCAGACAATCATCGACAAGATGACCGAGTGGGAACAGGAAGTCCGGGATAGACAGGGGCGTTGGTACAAACTGTATATCGGCCCATACAAGACACCGGAAAACAGAATCGACGGTGTGGTGTTCGTGCTGACCGATATTCAGGTTCTAAAGGAGACCGAACAGTCCATCAGCGCCGCCCGTTATTACGCGGAGGCCATTGTGGAAACGGTGCGGCAGCCTTTGGTGATCCTCAATGGCAACTTACGCGTGAAGACGGCCAATGCCTCCTATTACGAGGTGTTTCAGGTTTCACCCTCAGATATAGAGAATCAATTGATCTACGATATCGGCAACAAGCAGTGGAACATTCCGGAACTGCGAGAGCTGTTGGAAAACGTTCTGCTGCGCGACGGTCAATTTCAAGACTTCGAGGTCCAGCATGACTTCCCAAACATCGGTTCAAGGACCATGCGAATCAGCGCCCGAAGATTCCAGCAGCACCAAAATCAAGAACCTCTCATCTTAGTGGCTATGGAGGACATTACGGAACGCAGGTTCGCGGACGCCGAACGAAGCCGTATGAAAGAGGAAAGAGCGGTGCGTGCTGAAGCCGAGGGCCGCGCTACAGACGAGTTCCTGGCGACGATGTCCCATGAGTTGCGCACTCCGCTGAACTCCATATTTGGTTGGGCGAACCTGCTGAATACGCGCCAGTTGTTGGACGAGGACAAGACACGGGCTTTGGAGGCCATTGAGCGGAATGCCAGAGTACAGACCAAGCTTATCGAAGACTTAATGGATGCTTCGAGCATCGTTGCCGGAAAGCTTCGCCTGGATCGCCAGGAAGTCAATCTTCCCGCGATAGTCGAGGCGGCCATAGATATCGTGCGACCAGCCGCAGCCGCGAAGAGAATCCAGGTGGTCTTCGGTGCTAAACGGGCGGTTGGCCCGGTCTGGGGTGATCCCCAACGCTTGCAGCAAGTGTTGTGGAACCTTCTGAGCAACTCGGTCAAGTTTACGCCACCAGAAGGCCGTATCGACGTCCGGCTGGACCAGACGAATGCGGGAGTCCAAATCAGCGTGACGGACACCGGGCAGGGGATCAAGGCCGAGTTTATGCCTTACGTGTTCCAGCGCTTCCGTCAGGCCGACAGCTCGACAACTCGCCAGCACGGGGGCTTAGGGCTAGGCCTGTCGATTGTCCGCACCTTGGTCGAGATGCACGGTGGTACTGCCTGGGCCGAAAGCCAGGGCGAGGGCCAAGGCTCAACGTTCATTGTCCAACTGCCGCTGCGCGCCCTTCGACCGGCCGTAAGCGTCCCAGAACTCTCATCACAGCAGGTACTCGACCAACGCCAGCCCGGCGTTGCAAGCCTCCAAAATGCGCGCGTCCTTGTTGTGGATGACGAAGACGACACCCGAAACTTGCTCACCGCTGTATTCGAACATTACCACGCTGAAGTGAAGACTGCCGCCTCTGTTGCGGAAGCGCTTGCAGTGTTGGCGACGTGGAAACCCGCGGTGGTGGTCTGTGACATCGCGATGCCCGGCCAAGACGGCTACACTTTCATCCGTGAAGTGCGACAGCTCTCGCCTGAGCAAGGCGGACAAATCCCCGCCCTGGCATTGACGGGATACGGCAAAGAAGAAGACCGCCGACGCGCCCTCGAAGCCGGTTATCAGGCCCACCTCATCAAACCGGCGAACCCGGCGGAGCTCGTGTCCCTTGTGACTCGCCTTGTCCCTAAACAACAACGAACAAGACGGCAGCAAAAGCAGCAAAAAAGGAATGCCGGGTGAATTAGCCGGCCGCGAAGTTCCGAAAAAAAGC
>QHXC01000194.1 GCA_003222815.1 Acidobacteriota bacterium
ATGAACAGGTTGAGGGCATCAATTCGATTCCCTCCTGGAACGGGAGTGGCTGCGCCATCAAGAAAATGGTCCCGTTCCTTATTGGCGCAGACGGGGTGGTCATTTCCGATGAGATGTTTCGAACTGCATTCCAAACACCTTTCGAGGCCGCTAGGAGTGTTGCTCGCAGTCGCGCTTCTAAGTTTCGCGTGCAGTAGGGAACAGTCGAAGGGAATACCGGCCGGCGACGGCGGCACTCCGCCAATTTCTTCCACGGCGCTGACCGGGCGGATTCTGGGCGTCGTGCGCCTGCAGGGCAGCCCGCCGGCGCAAGCTGTCGAACCGATCACGCAAGACCAGACAACTTGTGGGGCAAGTGTGTCGCTGCCTCGCCTTGCGCTGGGTAATAGCAACGGCGTGCGGCGCGCCTTTGTCTACCTCGACGGCGTTACGAGCGTTCAGGACTTTCGCCCGCGAGAGTCGGTCCTGGTCGATCAGAAACAATGTCAGTACTCTCCACACGCGCTAATCGTACCTGCCGGCACGAAGCTCGAAATTACCAACAGCGATCCGATCCTTCACAACGTGCATGCGCAGCAGGTTGCTGAAGAAGGCTTGCAGACGCTCTTCAATATCGCCCAGCCGGTTCGTGGACAGCGAACGCCGGTGGACCAACCTCTGACGAAGCCGGGTATCGTCTTTCTTTCTTGCGAAGCAGGGCATCCCTGGATGAACGCATACGTCTTCGTCGCGAATCACCCGTACGTCGCGCTGACGAACGACGACGGGGAGTTCGTCATCGCTGACGTTCGCGCTGGAACGTATCGCATCAAGATGTGGCACGAAGGGGTGACGCTGAAGCGGAATCTCAAGAGCCTGCAGCGCTACGAATACGAGGATCCCTACGAGATCACTCAAGACGTGGTGGTGCAGCCGGGCGCTGAAACCGTCGTGAACTTCGACCTGGCGTTGCGCCCGGCAACTGAATACTCCGCGAATCCGAATCTTCCAACCGTTACGAAGTGATGCCGGGGATTCTCTTGATTCACAAGCCGGCTCTCATTCCTGCCATCGTCTAATGCGACGTGTTGTTTGGCGCCTGAATTAGCGCTGTTCGTTGAGAGATCCACAACTCTCGCAACGATGACAAAGCCAGCGCGAGAAACGCTATAGCACAAACACGATAGGTAATGCGAACCCATCGGCTACCTGTACCACGAAACAGACGGTCGACTAAGGCGGCAAATACGAACGCCCACACGATCGACGACATCATGAACCCGGCGAAAAACACCGAGTAGTCGACCGCCGTTGGTCTAGGCACTCCCACGGCGCCGAGAGCACTTCCCAGCGCGGCCCAATACGCAACGTTCTGTGGGTTGGTAAGTGATAGCAGAACACCCGAGCGCAGCGCCTTGTGACGAACATCACTGTCGCGCACAGCGCTCGCTGCCCATTCGCAATCGCTTGCGTGCCAAGCGTCCCACGCAAGCCATAAAAGATAAGCCACACCGGCGATGCCTATCGGAACTCGGAGCAGCTCCAACTGCAATAGCAAGCCGACCCCGGCCAAGCCCAATACCGCCCATAACGCGTCACCGACGAGTGAGCCGATTTGTACCGCTAGCGCAGGCCGAAAGCCTCCGCGTAAGCTTCGGCGAACGGTTTCAGCAAAGACTGGCCCTGGTGCGGCGTTGAAAACCAAGCCAAGCAGGAAAGCAGCGGTAAAGAGTGTCAGCATCTCATCTTCTCGAGACCCGCAGTTCAAAATCGTAGCAAGAAATCTGGCCGAGGATTACGCCAATTACGCGAGGCCTTCCGTGAAAGAGAAGGACAACGACTCAGTACTGTTTGAATCTACCGCTGCGCCCGGAATCCCGGTCGGCCATCGGTCGCGCTTCATTCACAGTCAGGGCGCGACCGTTGAACTCCTTGCCGTTGATCTCGGCAATAGCCTTGTCGCCGCCATCCTGCATCTCGACAAAGCCGAAACCTTTCGAGCGACCGGTGTCGCGATCGGTAATGATGCGAACCGTTTCAACCTGACCGGTTCGCGAGAATAATTCCTTGAGTTCAGCTTCCGTCGTTTCAAACGAAAGATTTCCAACGTAGAGTTTCTTTTTCATGTGATTACCTTTTGATCCGGAAGGAACTTCGGGAGCTTGCAAGAAGGGCCTGGTTAAAGGCTTATCGAGCAAGAGGCAGGAGATCCCTGAGACCAGAAAATTGTTAAACTTCGATAAGGACACACAACTCACTTCGACGGGAAGTACCTCTTCCACATCCTGTCCAGAGTGGAGCGGATCAGGTTGCGATTTGGCTCGAATAGCCCCACTGGCGTCCGAGGATTGGGGACCTCGAGTCCTTTGGCGCGATTCTGGAGCATTCTCGTGTAATCCATCGCGTATTCGTGCGCGAGGGTGTCCGAAATACCCTTGCAATAGACAACAGCATCCCCATTGAACGCCAACAGGGCCGCACTGAATTCGGCATCGAAGCGGCTATACAAACCAACACCTCTGCAACATCAGACATTGCATGGAAAATCACCCTTTCGGTTTGGGGGCGGTGGAAAAGAGTTTTGAGTAACAACGCAAATGGTAGATCTTGTCGTGAACCGCAGTCCGTTCTTCATGCGGTGCAATTCGAATACAGCAGTGCTCACACCACACTCTAAAATCCTGGTTTACGATTTCGGCCTTTTCTACTTTCATCAAGAACCTCCTGGTTCGTTCATCGCATCTGGCTTTCGAAAGCGGGAAATGATCGCCGCGCTGTAATCGGCCTGGTGCCGGCATTTGGCCTGAGAACAGGTCAGCACAAGCTTCACAGCCGGTGGAGGCTGACCTCCTTCTTCACTGTGGTCTAGAGCAAATAGGATCGGCGTTTGGCACTTCAGACAGCGCACGCCGAGATACAGTCTATTATCAGGTTTGGACCATCCGGAAATATGCATAAAAGGGACCGGGACACGAGCCACAATGAAAGAACATGTACGATCGCCAGGACGATGAATTCTCCAATTACCGCACGCTTCAGAGATCTAGACCTCACGCTATGCATTGTGGCCGTTGTCCACACGTCGGGAGGTCTACTTGCGATGGAAATGAAGAGGGTCTCGCAAGTTTTGAAGTTCGCGATAGTAATACAGCGCGGTCGGCCGTCTGTCCTTGAAGCGCAGCTGTTTGAGGAACTTGACTTCCTCCAGGGTCGCATCTGCGCTGAGAGAGCGATCTTTCAGGAATTTTCGCAGTCCTGGCTCTTCCTCCGAGGATTCCTGAGCTTCCTTTTCCAGAAATTCAAATTTCTTCAAGTGCACTGGGGCGACTCTGCGATTCAAGACGATCTGCAAGGCGAACGAAGCGAAATCAACGTCCCACGATACGATCAGCGGGTCGAGGAAAGAAACACAATTCTCCGGGGATATATTGAATACATCTGCGTCCAGGAATTCGAGGACAGCAACGCGCATTTGTTTATAGCTTCGATCGCTCAGTCGAGCCATGAGGCGAAGCCAGGATTCGCGCCCCAATTCTTCCCTGGCCAGCGCCTTGACCACGTCCAGCAGTTTCTGGGTCACCAGCCGTTCAAGCTCGCCGAATGGTTCCTTCTCAAAAATCGCGCGGACTTGTGCCCGCTTGCTCCGTTTGCACTTTTCAACGATCAACTCGCGAACTTCCTTGTATAAGGGCGCTGGTGGAGTCTCAATCTTTTTCCGGAGTTCCTGCTTTCGATGGAGATCCGCCAACTTGGAGAGTTTGCCTCTGGGCAGCTTCAGAAATCTTTCAAGCTTGCCGTAGATGTCCGTACGATCCGGAGCAGGAGGCATCTTCTTCCGGCTCAATAACTGCGAAATATAAGATTCTGTGACTTCTACGGCATCCGCCAGGTCCCGCTGCTCCAATCTCAACTCAATCAATTTCTGCTGAATTAACTGAGGTACGTCCATCGGCCTTTGTTATTAACTAAAAATAGTCCATTTTCCAGGGATTCCACTTGATCAATAATACATGATTCACCTGTTATGGTTAAGCAGAAAGAACCGGTCCCATCGCGACTACCGGCGCTGGAAACTAAGCGACTTCTTTCGTGGTGTTCTTCTCATCATGGGACATGTCCGCCGGCAAATCGAGCAATGCTGGATCTCGCGGCTGAGGTCCGGGATGAATTCCGGCGAGATCCGGATCTTCGCCTATCGCTCGGGGCGCTGTATTCGCTTTGCGCTGGCGCCTTTCCAATCGGCGGTTCTTCTTTTCCTCATTTCTTTCCGCCTGTGCCTTTTCGCGAGCTCGCTTGTGACTTGAAGGTCGTGAACCCGTTGCCATCCATCCACTCCTTTCAATGGCGTCCCGGTGCCTTCGGGATCTTTCTATGTTGAGCGACGTCCGCAGACGTGAG
>QHXC01000195.1 GCA_003222815.1 Acidobacteriota bacterium
TATCGCGGATGATCGCAGCGACAACGTCGACAGTCACGGCGTGTTACTCGCCGCCTTGCGATATGGCCGGAAATCGAGCAAACAGTTGTTACGTCTCAAGAAATCCATGAACCGCCGGTATTCTTTTTCTTTCAGACGAAACATTGAGGCCATAGTTTTATAGGAGCCCTGTGTTGAGCGCAGTCCGAAGTCCACCAATGCAACTACTTTTTCACGGGAGATATCTCTGCGCTTATATCGGTTGTGCACTGCCGACCAGAAATCCTTGCGGCCGTCCGCAAGCTCTCTGAACCAGGATTGCACTTCGTCGGATGAAGATACGGCTTCGGCATGAGGCTCCAGAGGGACATCGGTAATAATCGTTCCTTTGGCTAAGAAAAATGCGCGCTCTATAGCATTCTGAAGTTCTCGGACGTTGCCAGGAAACGTCTGAGTCAATAAGTCGCAAGCATCGGAATGTCATCTCGACGGTTTCGCAACGGCGGCAGCTCAATGTGCAGGACCTTGAGGCGATACAGAAGGTCCTTCCGGAAGCGACCGTCGCGCACAAGGGCATCCAGGTTGGCGTTGCTTGCGGCGATCAGCCGCACGTCGATGGGTCGTCCTCTGGTCTCGCCGATTCTGCGGACCTCTCGTTCCTGCAGTACTCGTAGCAGTTTCACCTGAAGTGCGGGACCGGTATTCGAAATCTCATCCAGAAATATCGTTCCGCGATGAGCAGCCTCGAACAGCCCGGGCCTGTCCACCACTGCACCAGTATACGATCCCCTCTTCGCTCCAAATAATTCTGCCTCGATCAGACTCTCCGGAATGGCTCCACAATCCACCGCAACAAACGGTTCCTTCGCCCTCTGCCCTGTCTCGTGAATCGCCTTCGCCACCAACTCCTTCCCCGTGCCGCTCTCCCCTTCAATCAAAACCGTCGCCGCATTCCCCGCCGCAATCTCAATATGCGAATAAACTTCCCGAATCGCCTTTGACGCCCCAATCATGCCGCGGAATTCGGTGAGGTGATCGAATCTCGGCGTTTCGGTTTTGCGATTTTCGATGTGATCCAAAGCTTCATTAGCAATTGTGCCGATTATCGTTAGGAATTCCACTTCCCGCTCACTCAGCGGAGATTCAGCGTGCCTGCATGCAACATAAATCCCACCTGTATACCGTTCCGCTCGTATCGATATCCAAGCCACAGTATCTTTAGTTTGCCCACTTTCTGAATTTCCAAAGTAGATTCTGTTCTTCGATTTTTCGTTGAGAGTTCTCACGCGATCTCGTAAATCATCTGAGACTCTGATTCTTGATGAGTGGTAAACAATCTTTTCTGAATCCTGAAGCATTAGCAGCAGAGGACGCTGTATAGACGTTTCGAGTGTTTGGAAAAGTGATGAAATGAAGGTGTCGGGTTCCGTCGCGGTCGCTGAAGAAAGCGTAAGGCGATATAGGGCCCGAACATATTGTTCATCTCTGTTTTGCCCCAAGGGCCTGGTTCTTAGGAATGTCATTGATTGAGTTCTACTTCCGCAGTCCTGCAACAATTTTGGCGCGTTGTCGCGCCATGACGCCGACAAATAGTGCGATCGCAATTGGCGTGGAACATCTTCTAAGAGTTCTTTCGTTTTGGAGATGCTTTTCATCAGGTATTCTTCAGCTGTGATGTAATGGCCGGCGGTATACCGTTCGAGTCCGATGTAATAAGCGCTTTCGGCGAGGAGTTCGGGTAGTCCAATCTCGGACGCCGCATGAAACGCAGCAAGCAGGTTTCTTTCTTTATCCTGACCGTCCGACGCCAAAGCGACGGAAAGGAGTGCTCTTGCTGCCAACACCTTATATTCGTGCGTTTGTGCCAATCGCAGCGCGTCCTCCGCATGTGTACGGGCTTCGCTTTGCCGACCGAGGGCGTGGAGCACCACCGAAAGTTGGTTCAAGAGTCTGCATTGCTGGTACAGCGTACCAATACTTGTTGAGACCTCGACTGCCTGCGTTAGAATAAATAGCTTTTCTTGTAGATCTGCGTCATCGAGGCAACTTTCAATCAAAGCGCGTTCAACAGAAAAGAACCCGGTCCGGAAAACCTCGGACCTATCCAGTAGCTTCAGCAGTTCTTTTGACGCCTTTGTGTTGCCGAAGCAGATATTCAGCTCACATTCAGTTATTACGTGGTTACCGCCCTCTAATCCAAGGAACTCCGATTTTCGTGCAAGTTTCAGATTTCCTCTCGCCTGTTGATACTGGCCCAGTTCGATTTGTAATCGCGCGAGATCCAAATTAAGCACTGATATCCTTACTGGACGAAAGCTCCTGTCGCGCGTGCGGAATTCAGCAATGAGATTTGCCGCGGAGGTAAATGAGCGAGACGCTTCGGAGAAGTTACCAGATTTGGTTTCAAATGCACCCAGGTTGATCAACGAGAGAACTTGAATCAAGGCATATCCTGAGGACTCCGCCACTTTCCAAGCTGCCAACTGCGACTCTTTGGCCCGTGTGAGATTGCCAAGATGTTCCCAACAAAGCGCAATATTGGTGAGAACTGAGGCCAGGATACTCTGCTTACCTGTTGTTATCGCTTGTAGTGTAGCTGCCGCTTCGCGAAAGTTGCCTGAATGCAGCAAAAAATAGCCTCGCGCGGCTTGTACGAAGACTGCATTTGACTCACTCGGATGCCTCATCACGTTTTCGTGAGCAAATTGCAGCGCTTTTTCGGCGTTTGCTAATTCTCCTGTCTGAACAAGCAATTGAGTTAGTCGTGCGTATACACCGCTTAGCTGTGGCCAATCAGTTGGTGATGTTTCTACAGCCCGAGAACACAAGCGCAACCGTTCAGAAATAATCTTGCGAGACTCGGGTACTGCCAAACGGATATAAACTGAAGAGAGCAGGCTGCGATTTTCGTCCAGCGCGGGTGCCCGCGCTAGGAGGTCCTGATAAATTTTGTTGGCGCAGGCACTCTTTCCGACACGTCCGTAACATAATGCAAGGTCCGCCTTTGCAGCCGAGTCGAGTTCTCGTCCTAAGTGTCGCAAGCACAGCTTGGCACGGCTATAGAACGTAATCGCGACAGTATAGTTTCCTTCCTCGCACATGTCCTTTGCGATTTTAAGGCAATGACGGGCAGCGTCTCCATGGAGTCGACCATGAAAAGAGTGATATGCCAACAATTCTTCGTCGGTGTGCTGCCGCTCGAACAGTCTGTAGGCCAATCGGTGAAGTCGAGTCCTTCTTGATTTTGACATTCGAGAGCACAGGTGCGTTCTAAAACTCTGGTTTTTAAAAGTGACATTGCTACCACTGATTTCAACGAGACCCGTACCACTTAGTTGCAGCAGTGCACTTTCAAAAGTTGACGCAGTGAGTTGCGAAACCAGTTGGAGAGACTCTGAACTTATAGGCTTGTAAAAAATAGACAGACCGCCCGCCATTTCAAGGGAAGACTTCGTTAGTGTGCGTAGAATCTCGAGAAAGAGTGGATTTCCTCCAGCGGCTTTCAAAATGGCATCGCTCTGTTCGGGCGAGTCTACGAGGTAAGAAAGGGCGTGCTGCGCTCCGGCCGGTGTCAAAGGGCCGAGTCGAAAGGCATGAAAATCTTCTTGAAGGCATTCCTCCATCAGATCACGAAGCTTAAATGGCTGGGGATTACTACGTCTCGTGAGAATCAAATTTAATGAAATCTCGGTAGATCGAAGGCATAGTTGTTGTATAACCTGCAATGTGGAATCATCTGCCAGTTGTATATCATCGATGGCGACCGTGATCGGTCTTGTTTCAGCCAGTGATTTCAGCAGGCCGACAATGTCATAGACGATACGTCCAGGTGCGTAGTTACGATCCTCTTTGCCGCCGCTTTCAGAATCAATGTACCGTCGTTGCAGTGTTGGCCAGAAATTCCCCAGTTTTTTTCTCAAATCTGACGGACTGAAAACCCCACGCCACCTTAAAAGGCTGTCCATGCCTTCCATAATAGGCTGGAAGGAAGAAGAGTCTGTCTCTTTGCAATGACCAACTGCATAGTCTCCAAAAGAAAATCCTGCTCTGGCAGCCAATTCGTCAATCAAGCGCGTCTTGCCAACGCCAGGTTCTCCCTCGATCAATGCAATGCTTAAACCGCAAGATGATGACCTTTCAAAGAAGCTTTGAACTGTTCGTATTTCATCTTCTCGATCTGCAAATGGGGCATGGGTAGCTCGGGTTAGGTTAGGGAAAGCTGATCGTAATGAGGCCAGGCCGGGCCTTTTTCGGTAATCTTTCTCTAGCAGAGAAGCCACCAGCTCCGAGATTGCACCAGCGACGTGGCAAACACTGCATAGTGGCTCAGGAGTTGCCCATATGTATTTCGTTCTCAAGTTGTCCAAGTCAAAATCGTCGAATGGGTTTTTGCCGGACAGCAAGCGATACAAAACTGCTCCTACAGAATAGAGATCACTTTCAGTGGATGGTCTGGCTCCTAACAATACTTCTGGAGCCGTAAAGCGGATGTCCTCTTGAGTCAGTTCACTGCGCTTTAATTGGAAAATCTTTGGATCCGCTAATTTCAGCGAGCCATTTGATTGAAAGATGTTTGAGGGCCTAATGCTACCGTGGACTTGACTACCCGAATGGAGTACGGAAACGGCTGCTAGCAACTGCCCGATCCACGCTGTATGACCCGAAAAGATTAGCCAGGTTTCGTCCAAATACTCCCTCACATAATACAGATCTTCATTCGTAGTGAGACCAGCATTCAAGACTTGCGCAAGATGGGGGTGCTTAATGCCTCGGTGCCAAGAAAAGAATTTGGCGAGCGCTTCTCGGTCGCAGGAAAAGTGACCTTTCCTAATTATTTTCACGAGGACATTGGCTTTTTCTAATATGTGATCAGTGCCAACGAATGTGATCTTCCCGTGAGTTTGTTCAAGGATCTGGCGAGGTTCAAAACGGTCCGTTAAAAGTCTTCTCACGCTGCACCTCTGTGAAGCTCACGAAATAGGCTTTATAAGGTCCTGCAGCTAACTAATACTACGACCAAGGATCAACGGGTCATTAAAGCAGCTATGAAAGCTGGTCGAAAATACGTCCGCAAAAAACACACCTGAGACCAAAGCCGACAGTCACTGGATTCAATTCGTCGGAGTGGACCAGCCAGGGAAAAGTCGAATTATGTGCTATGCAAAAGGCCAGGGAAAGTGCGATTAAATGGATTGACTCGGCGACAGGTGACGTATTCGTCGCTTTACGGCGGCGCGAAGGTCACGATCTTCGTGCATTCGCCTTTCAGCAATGGATAAAAGAGTTTCGATGTTCGATCCGTCGCCCGGAAAAATCGCGATTCCAATGGATGCTGGAATTGAGATTTCCGCATCCGATCGGACGGGGAATCGAAAGTGATCCAATTCATTTTGGAGCCTTGACTTCAAAGCCTCAGCTTGTTCTTCATTCATGCGTGGACTGAGTACCACAAACTCGTCAGCAGCATAGCACGCCAGAACGTCCGTCTCACGAAGTTCTCTGGCCAGATGTTTCGCTGCTAGACGCACAGACTCATCTCCGCTCAGGTATCCCCACTGTCTCCGAATCTCTTTAAGATCATCGAGATGAATGGAAAATAATGCCAGCGGGTACTCGAACTTGTTTGCATCCATAGCAATCTGATCAAACATCAGATACAGCTGAAAGCCATTAGGGATACCCGTAATGGAATCGAAAAGCAACAGTGTCTCATCGTTCCCCGTGTGGCACTTTGAAACAGCGATCGCGGTTTGCGACGCGACGATTTCCAATTGTCTAAATTCCTGCTCGGTAAATTTTTTGTGATCTTTGCGGTATAACGAAATAGCCCCGAGAACTGTCCCATTTCGATTCATTGGTGCAACAGCCGACAACTGGAATGTCGGTCGCGGTTCCTCGCATCGGAGGAAGTCTGGAAAAGGCGGCAGATTGCAGAGTGCTTGATTATTGGCTGCGACCCAGCCAGTCAATTTCTGTTCGAGGCCTAGGCTCAGTCCCAACAAGCCCTGCGATTCACTGCCGGCGACGTGCTCAGCGACTACCGTCCCCTCGGCTAAATTTGCTGTGTAAAAGACGACCGCCTCGAAATGTATTAGGTTGGTCAGCTTGGAGGCCATGAAAGTGAAGACATCTCTCATGCTTAAGCATTGAATTTCTGCTCGCGTGAATTCGAAGATTGAATAAAGTTCTCGTTGAACATTAGAGGTGCCGCTAAGCGCTTTTCCATAACTCACAGTCGGTTGAACCCGCTCCAACTGTCGTGCTCCTTTTGAATTTTGCTCAAGTTCTTGAATGCCCCAAACGTCATTATCTGCCACACTCACCGCTTTTCCCGCCATCTCCATTTGTTCGAGGTTCGCTATAAATGTCGCCACAACTTGAGGATCATACGCGCGTCCCGATTCGCGCTGAAAAAGGTCGATGATCTGTAGTCGCGGCATCGGTGATCTGTAGGGCCTATTTGTTGTTAAAGCATCGTAGCAGTCGACCAAAGAAAGAATTCGAGCGCTTAGAGGTATTTGTTCCCCACTAAGACCTTCGGGATAACCCTTTCCGTCCCAACGTTCGTGGTGAGATCTGACAAGGGGTATAACCGGATATGGGAAATCGATGTTCTTGAGCATGTTGGCACCCACTACCGGATGAATTCTCATCTTTTCGTATTCACTCTCGGTCAACACCGTCGGCTTGTTAAGGATATATTCTGGAATAGCGATCTTGCCGATGTCGTGGAGCAGCGCTCCTGCCCTGATCGCCATCAAGTCCACCTCTTTGTTTATCCCCATAGATTTTGCGAGTTCAACCGCATAAGCCTGGACCCGGCGAATATGTCCGTGAGTATAACGGTCTTTCGCATCCACTGCGTTGGCAAGCGCTTCAATGGTTTGGAGATAGAGCTCGTTCAGTTCAGCGATGTGTTTACGAGTCTCTTGGTACTTCTCGATGTAAAAGACGTAGAGCTGATAGATGATTACAGCTAGCGGAAGTGAGAGGAGAAATACTGAAAAACCGGCACGTTGGTAGAATTGTAAGATGAGGCCCGCGGCAGCGGCTGAACCGAAGAAATTCAGCACGTACAAGCCCATTCCTTCCTTCCAGATGCGGAAAAAGCTATCGCCGGACGCCAACGAAACCGCCAGCGAGAGTGCGCTCGTATTGAGCACAAACCAAACCAAAGCAATGGAACTCAGGCCCAAAACTAGGCTGGAAACCGCACCCGGCATGAACTTGCTGGCTAACACATAGGCAGTGTTCATTGAGAAGATGGATATCGTACAACAGGACAAGTTAAACGCGAGCCGGTGCAAAACGATTGTATTTAGAAAGCGGAGACCCTGTTGTCGAACTTTCGATGTGACTGCTGTTGCTATTACGTTTACCCAGTACGTTGCGAGTGCCGGGCCTGGACCGAAATAGATTAGGGCGAGAACGGTGAAAACGTCCCCCATGGAGACGACAACGGAGGGAACTTGCGGGAGACGGAGGCCGATCGTAGCGACGAAAAGCGAAGCGACTGTAAATAGAAGCCAGACTGAACCGTATTCGCCCTTACTAGAGAAACAGAGGAAGGCGAATGGAATGGCCGCGGTGTAAACAACAAGTAAATAGGCCCTAAGCTTATTTGGCAGATCTTTCCAATCCATGAGAAGCCGCACGGAGAGTTTAAAGCTCTGCTTTTTAACCGAAGCGCACCTCAGGAGCAACAAGTTTAATCGACGAGTTACCCCTGAGGCATCAAATCCATGGTAAAAACTACTTCTACTTTAAAAACGCAATCGGGGTGGCTAGTCCGTATCCCACAGACCGCTCGGGGCAATCTTCTCTTCCAGTTCTTCAATCACGGTGATTTCGTTCAAAATGTTGGTATTCTCGTTCATATCGATTCTC
>QHXC01000196.1 GCA_003222815.1 Acidobacteriota bacterium
TACCGGATCATCCAGTCCCCCACGGTCGTGGCTGTGCTTTACGAGAGTGGCACCGGGCGTTACCGGCAGATCTACATGGATGGGCGGAAACTGTCGAAAGACCCGAACCCGGCCTGGTTAGGGTACTCGGTCGGCCACTGGGAGGGTGACACGCTCGTGGTCGAGTCCGCGGGGTTCAATGACCGGAGTTGGCTCGATAGGGCAGGCCACCCTCATTCCGAACACCTGCGCGTCACCGAGAGATTCCGGCGTGTCGATTTCGGACACATGCAGTTTCAGATCACTTTCGACGATCCCGAGACGTTGACGAAGCCGCTGAGCCTCTCGCTGGCGGTGAACTACAGAGCGGATACGGACATGCTTGAGAATGTCTGCAACGAAAGTAACCGGGATAAGGTTCACATGGTGGGCACTGCGAAGACAGGTGTGCAACTCAGCTCAGCCGTTCTCGCAAAGTACGCCGGAAGGTATGGGTTTCGTGAAGGGTCGCGGACTGTCGCAGGCTTCATGGGTATGACCCAAAACGTCACTCTCAACAATGGCCAGCTATACTTGAATGCTCTTCCTCTAATTCCGCAATCGGAAACGAAGTTTGACTCGACAGGCGCCGCCGCGGAGTTCTTCCTGGACGCCAACGGCACGGTGACGCGTTTGGTTTTGAGTCAGACCGAAGGCGACGCGACATACGATCCCAAACGCTAACGGCGATTCGCCAAGTGAGCGTCTTATTTGGCGGCTGTCGCAGGTCGATGCGCCCGCAGGAACGAGCGTACCTGGCGTACTGCTAAGGGAATCCGCTCCTTGGGTTCCTTCCACGGGAACATGCTCACTTCGGCCTTTGGCGCGAGCATCGCGGCCTCCATGGCGACCTTGTATGGATGCGCCGGGATATCGTCCGGCAGGATCAGTACGGGCGTCTGGCAATGACGCACGAAATCGCGCGTCACAGTGAAGACGAAGTCGGGGTTAGTGCGGTACATTTTGGTTAGAAATTTGTCGACCGTTTCCATCGTGATGTCAGGCCGGCGCTTGACCAATTCCGGACCCCAGCCGGTCATATTGTTGTCGTAGTTGAGGGTGGGCATCTCCGGCCGCCAACCGCTCGGCTGTGCCAGCACGGCCGCGACAATGCGATCAGGTGCCCGCTTCAAGAGATTCCAGACGAAGGGGCCACCAATGCAGAAGCCCATCACCATGAACTTATCGATGCGCAGGTGATCCATCACGCCGAGCTGGTCATCGGTATATGAATCCCACGGCCGGTCGATCTCAAGCGGGCCGGAGGACTGGCCGGTATTGGCGTTGCGCAGGTCCGAGGCGATGCAGCGGAACTCTCCCTTGAACTCCTCGATCGGGTCAAATGGCCCGGTACGTAACCCGGAGATCACCGAGTTCAATCCCCCGCCGGCAATGAGTAACAACGGGAAGCCGGAACCGGCCTCCTCATAGTGGATGCGAACGGGGCCCTTTTCGTAGAACGGCATGGCAGCTTCTCCTTTCCCAGTCTGAAGTCCCGCGAACGCGCGCCGCGCAGCGGCTAACCGCCGCGGCGCCCGGTTGTCACTAGGTTGCGTCTGGTCGAATCCATAATTGGCTCCCACCTTGACAAACGTACTGTCCTGTCGCTGACGATAGCTAGAGGATAGTCGTTTTAAGTCGGGGTGTCTACCAGGAGTGTCTCATGAAGTCGAGTAAGCCTGCACAGCCAGGCCGCAGGCTCAAAAGCCGCCGGTGAAGTAATTCCACAGCTTCCCAAACGCGACTCAGGCGTCTCCAGTTCGCGCACCACTGCCGGAGGAATTACGCAGAAGGCGCGTTCAGTTTTGCAGGATCTTCCTGATCGTCGGTTTCCCGTTCACGAGCACGTATTCAAACTGAATTTCCCTTCGGTTTTCGCCGATAGAGTATGCCTCGCCATGACGAATGACGCTCCCGTCCAGCGAGGAATCGTTATACAGAAGCCGTACGGCAAACGAGAAAGTGCGGCCCGGGAAGCCATTGGGAAACCTGTGCTCCCGATCGACATCTGAGTATTTGAGAGCAACAAATGTATTCGGCTCAACTTCCGGCTGATGCATCGCAATTTGATCGAGGACCGCGCGGCTCACCTCACCCATGCGTACCCACTTCCAACTCTGACCGACCGTAAAGGCGGCATACATTCCCACCACGAGAAGAACTGGAGACGATGTGAGCCATGCGTGACGCGTCCAGGGTGTCCGGTTTCCTGCATGAAGCGAGCGCGCGACGGCCCCAAGCAAGAGTGCTGCGCCTATCCCAGGCAGATAGCTATATGTCGCAGACCTGACGGACAGCAGCACAAAAGGCGCCACACCGACCGCAAAAAGCGTCAATGAGAGCCAGACATCCCGCCCTCTCACTGACGGGAGGCTTGGACGCAGACCGCGCAAACACTGTGAGGCGGTCAAGGCTGCCGCGAGAATCGCCAGCAGTCCATAAGTTCGCCAGGTATACCGCAGGACATTGTCCACCAGTCTTGTAGCAGATAGCGCGTAGTTATAGTTCTCATCCGGAACAGTAGGGGAGATTGCTCCCGATTGCGAGCGCATCCCAAGGTAGACGGTGAGCGAACCCAGCAGAGCAATGGACAGCAGGATGTCTGCCGGCCGAAATATCTTCTGCTTTAGCGATTGTCTCTGGTGGACAAGGATGATCAGGACGGCTGCAATCACTGTGACACCATTCTCTTTCGCAAACATGGACAGGCTGCTGCAGACGATGACGATCATTCCGGCGAGGGTCCTGTTCCGTGGCGTGTGGACGTACCACAGCGCAGCAATCAGAGCCGCTAAATACGAAAACGTTGAGAGGAGGTGTGCTCGTGTCGCGATATACATGACCGTCCATGTATTGGCAGGGAAGAGCAGCGCGAAACCCAGGGCAGTCCACCATGCGGCGGCCTGTGATTTCAGGAGGCCCAGCGCCAGCAAGTAGAGCAGTAGTGTGTTCGCAATGTGAACCAGAAGATTCTCGGCAGCCATCGGGAAGCTTCGGCCTCGCCAAAGCATCCAATCCAATTTGAACGCCAGCCATGCGACAGGATCGTAAAACGGTCCGCCCTGAACACGAGTCAAGCCATGCGAGATCGGTTCATGCGCAGCCGAATAGACGTGTTGGAAGTCGTCGAATACCAGGCCGCGCCCTATCAGAGGCAGATACAACGCGAGCTGAAAAACGACCAATAGCAATAAATGACTTGGCGAAACCGGCAGCTTACGCACTCTCGTGACGATCCTTCCGACGGTTCCGGCAATTATATTCAATCCCCGGTCTGTCGGCTTGACGGACTGCAGAGCGCCAAACAGTCGCTCTTCGCACCCGCTCTATACGCGCGCTATTTCGCGCGGCCTTTGAAACCCTGAGCCATCATTAATATCGACTTCGCGTTGTTCCGGACACCGTCGGGCGTTTGGAAGTGCTTGCCATCATGATCCCAGAGCGCGCCACGCTCGATACGCTCGATTAGATTCCTTGACAAAGCCGGAAAAACGGGCGCTGGATTCGAAACTACATTACTATTTGCGTGGAGGATGTCCATGCCGACGAAGTTCTCTACCGCTTTGATGATCATGATCGCGGTGCTCGCTGTTGCCAGCGGGCGACGGCATCTGGTGTTCGGGCAGGCAGTCTCGCACGTGCCGGTGCTCCCGCCAGGGTTACATAGTCTGACGTTGATGCGTGCGAACGAACCGGCCATCCATTACGCGATCTCCATTCCGCCCAACTACTCGCCGTCTGCGCGTGTTCCCCTCGTTCTGGCTCTGCACTTCGGGGTAGGGGGTGGAAACTCGGCTGGGGCCGGCAGAGACGTGCTCGAAATTCTCGTACGTCCGGCACTGGCCCAGCTTGGAGCGATCATCGTCGCGCCCGATTCGTTGCGGGGCGACTGGAGCACTGCCGAAAACGAAAATGCGGTGAACTTGCTGCTCGACGCGGTCCTGGCCAGCTACAGCGTGGACGCGAAGAAGATTGTCGTCACCGGTTTCAGCA
>QHXC01000197.1 GCA_003222815.1 Acidobacteriota bacterium
CAGGCTCTCCGCTCGCATTGGCTTTCCAGAGACGACGACCGGGCCGTAGTTTCTTCCGATACTGGCGCCGCATGAAAGCAGGGCGTACTTGTCCGCCATGTGCGCGTAGGCGTGAAACGAAACCGCCGACACTTCGAATTGCCCTTCGAGCGCCTTCCGATTTAGGGTTTCGATATCACTCAGCAGATGGATGTAATTAAGCTCGCCCGTATCGATCTTTCGAGTAGCGAGCGCGTAGAACATGAACGCATCGTCAGAGTCGGGACTGTGGGCTACATGAATGTCTCGCTTCATAGAAGTTTAAGAATAGCAGAGATGAAAAACGGATTCTCCTCCAGCCGCGAAGCGGCACAAGAACATAGCCTCACGCGTAAGCGTCGGTTTTGCAATCCAGACACAGCGCCAGCGGGGCGACAGATGCAGCGGTTTATGTCGCCCCGCTGGGGCTTGAACTCAGACAAAAAACACCCCACGCCACGCTTGCGCATGGGGCTACGTTCTTGCCCCGCTCCGCGGCTATTCCGCCACGAACACGTTGTCGATCAAACGCGTTGCGCCCAGCCACACCGCTCCAGCAACGTGAACCGGCGGGGTCACACTGCTCACTGGCTGCATCTCGTCAGGATCCACGACCTCCAAGTACTCGACCCGCACCAACGGCGCCTGACCCAAAACACCTAGCGCAGCTGCGCGAATCTTTGCCGCGTCCTTCTCTCCCGATCGGATCTGCTTTTCTGCCTCTTGCAACGCGCGATACAAGAGAGGCGCAACTTTCCGCTGTTCGGGATCCAGATATCCATTGCGCGAGCTGACGGCCAGTCCGTCAGGCTCTCGAACCGTCGGCACCGGAACAATAGCGACCGGAAGATTCAAATCGGCCGTCATCCGTCGAATCACCGCCAGCTGCTGCATATCCTTCTCGCCGAAGTACGCGCGATGCGGCTGAACGATATTAAAAAGCTTTAAGACCACCGTGGCTACGGCCCGAAAGTGACCTGGCCTGTATGCGCCACAGAGATGGTCACTCACTCGCGTGACTTGGGTGAAGGTAAGCTGAGGCTGCGGATACATCTCTTCGGCGGCCGGAGCGAAGACGAAATCCACTCCGTGACGCCTGCACAACTCGACGTCGGCCTGAAGCGGTCTTGGATACCGCGCGTAGTCCTCGTTCGGACCAAACTGCAGTGGATTTACAAAAATGGTGACCACAACCAGCCCGCATTCCCTCCGCGCCGTCTCCATGAGCTTCTCGTGGCCGGTGTGCAGGGCGCCCATTGTCGGAATCAGACCGATCGCTTTGTCCGGCTCACGTACGGCTTCCAGAGCTTCGCGGATTTCCTTAACGGTGTGGACCGCCCGCACGTACATCCTCGATATATGCGCGCGCGGTCGAGAGGATCGTCTCGGCTACCTGCGCATACTGCTTGGCGAACGGTGGAATCGGGCCATCGGAGAGGCCCAGGACGTCATTGATGACGAGGACCTGGCCGTCACATTGTGTACCGGCGCCGATCCCGATTGTTGGAATCTTCAGACTCGCCGTCACACGGCCAGCCAGGCCGGCTGGTATGGATTCGAGAACGATGGCGAATGCGCCCGCGCTTTCGAGCAATTCGGCGTCTTTGACCAGTTTCTCAGCCGCTTCCGAATCGCGGCCCTGCGGGCGGAAACCTCCGAGCTGGTGGACCGACTGCGGCGTCAGGCCGAGATGTCCCATGACCGGCACACCAATATCCACCAGCCGCTTCGCCGTGTCGACAATCTGCCGCCCTCCCTCGATCTTTACTGCAGCCGCTCCCCCTTCCTGAATCAACCGCCCGGCATTCCTCATGGCTTCTTCGATGCTGAGCTGAAATGTAAGGAACGGCATATCCGCAACAATCAGCGCGCGCTTGGCGCCGCGGCTGACCGCCTTGGTGTGATGGATCATCATGTCCAGCGTCACTGGTAATGTAGTTTCGAAACCCAGAACGACCATGCCCAGCGAGTCGCCGACAAGAATCATATCGATGCCGGCACGATCGAGAAGCCGCGCCATCGCCACATCGTAGGCGGTCAAAGCCGCGATCTTCTCCCCTCGCTCCTTCATCGAGCGCAAATCGGGGACACGTACAGGTTTCATGAACTACCAGGCCTTTCGAAATAGATAATTCTTCGGCACCTCAGTGAGCATCGTCCGATAGGAGTACCTCAGGCTGTCATGTATAAAACAGACGTGTGTGCACCAACATTGGTCACACGAAATCTGTTCCGGCTCATTTTTGCGAGCCGGAGTCTCCCAAAATACTTTCATCCAGATTTTGAAATTGAGTTCTGTGATGGAACGTCAGCGTGCCGACGTAGGCGGCTTTCTTGATCCATTTTAAGAAGCGATTTCGATCATCGAACATTCCCTCGGCGTAGCTCCATTGGATCTCGGCTAGCCTGGGATAGATGCAGCGCAGCTTTTCACGCTCGATCTTTTTCAATGCCGGGTCCTTCGCGTCACCACGAATCAGATTGAAGTAGTGCCCGTCGACCAGCAGCGTCGAACGTATGAACTCGGCCAGTGGGACGATCTCATCTAGATTGTCGCGGGTGATAACGGTGTTGATATTCACAATGAGCCGCAGCCCGAACTCCGGTTTGAGCCGTCGCAGCATTCGAGCGCTCTCGAGGGCCTTTTCGAAGTTTCCCGGCACGCCCCGCATGAAGTCGTGAGATTCGCGGAGGCCGTCGAGAGCGACATTCACGTGAAGCTCGAGATTCGGATTTTCGCTCAAGCAATGCTCCGCGATTTCGTAAATGCGGTAAGGCTTCAGACCATTTGTCGGCAGGTTGATGTACCGGACCCCATTGTTTCTGACGAAGAGGTCGATGATGTCCTGCATTTCCCTTCTCAGCGTCGGCTCACCTCCGCTAAACCACAGGTCGGTGAACGGCGGTGTACTTGCGGATAACTTCACAATCTCTTCCCACGAAAGATCTCCCTTTTGGTTCAGTTCATCCCAGTAAAAACACGTCTGGCAAGTGGCGTTGCAGTGTGAAGTGACGAAAAAAATGATCGTGTTCAGCTGCCGCTTGCGCCGCACGAATTCCCCTCTTTGCCAGGAGGGGAGTACGTTTCGCAATAACGCTAAACCACCCGTGTTTGGTTTGGAGACACCAGCTTGTAGCGTTTCTCTCGCCATACAATATCCGTACTTAGCGCCGAGCTGACCATATTGTACAGGTACAACAGCGCGGTTACCGGCGAAAACAGAATATAGAACCAGCCGAACCTGGGCAAGTTTGGAGGCGGCAACACCGACTGGACCGCACGAAGACGGACCCAGGCTTTGGCCGCGGAAAGCGCATAGATCGTAAGCCACAACACCGGCCGGCTAAAGGGAAGCGCGATGAAAGCAGCATTGAAGATGAGCTGGGCCATAAAGCTGATCCGCCACAATCGAGGATGGTAGACGCGCGTGATTGTGATCTGACGGGTGGTGAATTCGAATAGCTCCCGCCAGCCGCATTCGCCGTAAGAGGGAACCAGGCACTCCGGAACGAAGACAATCCTAGCCCCAGCGGCTTCGGCCGCGCGCGTCACCGCATAATCGTCGCTGACGGCTCCGCGCCAGGCATCGAGAATCTCAAGTTGCTCAAACGTCGACCGGCGCATGGCCATCGAGCCGCCCCAAGCAAAGTTGCGGTCGTGATCGCCGAGCATGCTCACGACGGAGGCGTTCCAGGCCGAGCGCAGCAAGGTAGGCAAATGGAATCGGTTCGCGACGTACCAGCGATAACCTGTTGTCACGCTCATTCGACCCACCGGAGCGATCAACTTTGAAAGCCATTTCCGATCGAATCGCGCGTCCGAGTCGCAGAAGACGTAGATGTCGGCCGTTGCTCCTGCGTGCGCAACCGCATAAGCGAGGTTGTGAACCTTTTGTCCGCGATCATTTGCGTATCCCGCCACGAGCACGTCGTTGATCCCGAGCTGACGCAATGTGCGGCAAGCCGGATCAGCTTCGGATTCCACCACGAACCTGGCTTCGAAATTCGGATAGTCCTGGCCGAGAATCGAACGAATGTTTTTCCCGAACTCCGAATCGATACCCTTGCACGGACAGAACACGATCACGCGATCGCGCGTCGCGCCACTGGGTCGAAATGTCCGCATATGTCGCGCCGCGCGCAATCCGTCGATGAGTGTGATGAAGCCTTGCACGATCGCGACTGCGGCGAGTGTGTAGAGCATTGTTCAGGCCGCGCAGCGACTGGCAGACTGGAATGCATCTAGTGACGCCCTAAAATGACAACCTAATCCCATATCCGGTTCAACCACCGGACGGGCGCCAGACGAAGCCCCGTCCGAAAAAGCTTCCTGTGGCGGAGCGCCTCGCGCATACCTGCGCCAATTGCCCGCTTCCGCGACCATCGCCTGTTGTGTTCCCATTCATATTCCCGGCGCATCTCCTCATACGCTGTCCCCGCCCGGATGCCTTTCGCCACGATCTTCGCCGCGAGCATTCCGGTATCCAGGGCGTGACGCATGCCCTCGCCGCAGAACGGATCCAACATGCCAGCGGCATCGCCCACAGCGATGTAGTCTCCAGGCAACGGATCGTAGGCGAGAGGCCCCGTCACGAGGCATTCCGGCCGGTTCAGGTACTTCGGCAGTTTGTCCTTATTAATCAGGAAGCAGTGATTCGATCGGCCACCCTCTATCGAGACTGCGCCTCCATAACCGTCTTCAAAAAACCAAAAATCCAACACGCTTCCCCGCGTTCCGGCCTCGGTATATTGGATCCCGAACTCATGCGCGGGTCTTCGCCGCGTGAAGCGGCCCAACTTGCCGGCTGCGTCTACAAGAACCGAGCAAGTCGCCTCAAAACCTGGTCCTTTAACTCGAAACCCATTATCGATACGGTCTACCTGAGTGACCGCGCATTGCTGCGAAATGTGAATCCCGCTTGCCACAATCTGGTCCAGGCACCTCCGCGAAATTCCCAGTCCCACACGCTCGAAAGGAATCCGGACTTCCACCGAATCCATCCGGACCCGGGCGGAAGCCACATCGACCGCACCCGCCGCCCGCACGTCGCCCAGCACGCCGAGCCGGGCGAGACATTCCACGCCTCCCGGAGACAAAAAACCACCGCAAACCTTAGCGCGAGGAAATCGATCTCGCTCGAATGCGACTGCATCGATGCCCGACCTCTCCAGCTCTCGCGCACACGCGGAGCCCGCCAGGCTTGCTCCGATGATAATCACATCATGCGTTGTCATTTTGCCGCTACCAGCACCAATCGATAAGGAAAGCTGCGATAGACGTGTGCGGGAACTCCAGCCGCATTCGCGATGCTCAACAGCTCCCGCGCGCGAAAGGCCCGGCGCACCGATACCGGCCCGTCATGACGGACCATGGTGCTTTTACTGAAAAAGGCCGTAAGAACTCGAATTGAAAAATACGCTACAGGATGACGGTGCAAATCATTGACCAACACAAGGCGCTTGGCGATTCGCCACATATCTTTCAGAACGCGCACGCAATCGTCGTTCGACAGATGATGAAAAAACGCGGAAGCCATTACGACGTCGAATGCATCGTTGCGAAACGGCAGCTCCAGGGCGTCGCCCACAACCGGCGAAGATTTCCTCGCCAGCTTCAATCCTCGGGCATTGCGATCCAGTACAACGATCCGGCACGGAATGCGCCGGATCAGCGCCTCGCTGGTATCACAAGCGCCAGCCGCAATATCTAGAATGAGCGGATTCGGCATCGCGGGCAAGAAGCGTGTGATGGCACGAATCCCGCCGAGCCATCGATTAACCATCTCCAACTCCCGATAGGCCGCGTCGAACTCGTGCTCAGGGCGGCTGAGATCGTCCATGATCTCGTCTTCGTTCGCTCGTTGGCGGAAATTCATAAATAAGAAGGCGGGCTTTAACCCGCCTGCCCCAGCACGAGCGCTGACACGTAGTCCAGATCGCACTGCGGATCGGGCAGCTCCAGATTCAGTGTCGGCGGGACGAGGCCTTCGTTCATGGCGAACAGGATGGCGCTCACACCGGCGGCACCGCTTGCGCCCTGGGGGTGTCCGACCATGGACTTGGTCGCGCTCATCGGAATGCGCGGAGCCTGTTCACCGAAACACAGTTTCAGGGCGCGTGTTTCAATACGATCGTTGAGTTCGGTGGAGGTGCCGTGCAGACTGACGTAATCGATATCTCCACGGACGAGGCCGGCATCCTCGATGGCAAGTTCCATAGCCCGCGCAGACTCAACGCCGGACTCGTCGAGACGAACACGGTGGTGTGCATCACAAGTCGAACCATAACCCAAAATCTCGGCGTAGATCCGGGCACCGCGTGCTTTGGCCGAGCGTTCGCTTTCTACGATGTAGATCCAGGCGCCTTCCCCGAGCACAAACCCATCCCGATCGGATGAAAACGGGCGTGACGCCCGCTCCGGCCGATCATTCCAGGATCCGGTCAGAATACGCATCAGGCAGAAGCCGGCCAGAATGCCTGGCGCGAGTGGAGCGTCTGCGCCACCGCTCACCACGATGTCAACACGACCGCTCATCACAGCATCGCAGGCGTAGAAGAGCGCATCGGTCGAGCTCGTGCAGCCCGTCGAGATGACGTGACTCGGACCGTGCAGGCGAAACGCCATCGATATCTCGCTGCTCAACGTTCCGATGGTCGACGCCGGTATCGTGTAAACGCTCGCCTTTTTCGGTTCCCCCCGGAACCAATGTTCGTATTGCTTCTCCGTAAATTCCAGGCCGCCACCGCCGCTGCCGAAAATCACACCGATTCGGCGCCGCTCATCCACGGTCAACGTTTCCGGATTGAGCTTTGCGTCTGCGAGCGCCTGCCGCGCAGCCACGAGTGCGAGGGTAGCTGTACGCGAAACGTGGGGGCGTTCCTTGGAGTGAAGAAACTGATACGGGTCGATCCCGTGGACTTCGCCCGCGATTTGAACCGGAAACTCAGAAGGGTCAAATGCCGAAATGCGCCGCACGCCGCTTCGAGCGTTACGGAATCCATCCCAGAGCTCGTCACGGGTGTTGCCCAGTGGGGTCAGGCAACCGAAGCCGCTGATAACGATCCGGTCGGAACGAGTATTTCTGCTGCGGATGAAAGCCACAGCGAAATCATACGTGAGGAAACGTACCCTACTTCCTGAAAATTTTCCCCAAGGAAAGCAAAGTCAACACGATGGCCAAAGCTGGCACGAGCAGCCACACCATGTCTCTGGCATGAACTGCGGTGACATAACCCAGCACGATCATTCCGGTGATTCCGAACGTCCAGAGGATGTTTCTCAAGCGGCCGCCAATGCGTCGCGCCAGTATACGCGATTGACTTCTGGTATTCCCTAAAGCTACTGTAGATTTTTTTGGAGGAGTCATGGGCGCAAATACTGTCGAGATCACTGACGCCAATTTCGAGGCGGAAGTCGAGAAGTCGGCCACACCGGTTTTGATCGATTTCTGGGCGGCGTGGTGTGCGCCCTGCCGTGCGCTGGCCCCGACGGTTGATGCCATTGCCGAAGAGTACAAGGGCCGTGTCAAAGTAGGAAAGCTGGACGTGGATGCGAATCAATCGACTGCCACGCGTTTTAATATTCGTGGCATTCCAACACTGCTCGTCGTCAAGGACGGCCAGGTCAAAGAGCAGATTGTCGGGGCCGTAGATAAGAGTGTCATTGTCAAAGCTCTCGATAAGCACCTGTAGGTGATCTTTGCAGCTTTCACGACTCCAATTCCGCACCAAGCAGGCGGCCGGGAAAATCCGCCGCTTTATCCGCGCCAACATCTACACCGACGAGAACGAAAAATTACTCGCGCGGCGTGAAGGCGAATGCACACGCTGCGGCGCATGTTGCAAAATCCTCTTCAAGTGTCCCTTCCTGATCGAGCAGCGAAGCCCGGAGGCCGGGAAAGCCATTTACACATGTGGCATTTACGGCCAGCACTTCAATCAATGCCGCATCTATCCCTTGGTCCCTGAGGATCTCGAAGAAATCGAAGAGCCTTGTGGATACACATTTAGATGACCCAGAATCTTGCAGTCGTTGGTGCTCAATGGGGAGACGAAGGAAAGGGTAAGGTCGTCGATATCCTTTCCCAGCGCTTCGACTGTGTAGCGCGCTATCAGGGCGGCCACAATGCCGGTCACACGATCAACGTCGGGAACCGCCGGCACGTTCTCCACCTCATCCCTTCCGGAATCTTTCAACCGCGCGTCAAATGCGTCATTGGCAGCGGCGTCGTTCTGGACCCGCTCGCGCTGATAGAGGAAACGGATGCGATCGAACGAGCAATGTCGATACCGGTGGAAGGACGCCTGTTCGTTTCCAATCGCTGTCATTTGATCCTTCCCTACCACCGCGTGCTGGAAGCTGCGATTGAAAAACAGCTAGGCGAACGCCGTATCGGCACCACGTCGCGCGGTATTGGCCCGGCATATGAAGACAAGATGGGCCGACGGGGCTTGCGTGTGTGCGATCTGATGGATCCGCAAACGCTGGCGGACAAGATCCGCGCTCTTGTCGCCGAAAAGAATCGAACGCTGGAAGCGTTGAAGTATCCGCAGATCATCGATCCTGAGCCCCTCGTCGACTCCTACACGCAATATGGCGAACGCATCCGCTCGCTTGTCATTGATACATCCGCTTACCTGAATGACCTGATCCGCAGCGGCAAGTCGATCCTTTTCGAAGGCGCGCAAGGAACGCTGCTCGATGTGGACCACGGCACCTTTCCCTTTGTGACTTCGTCCAGCGCCGCTGCGGGCGGTGTTTCGACGGGTCTCGGTATCTCCCCAAAACACGTGCACAGCGTCCTTGGCGTTTCGAAGGCGTACACGACGCGGGTCGGCGCTGGACCCTTTCCGACCGAATGCACGGGCGCTGAAGGCGAGCAGATTCGTGATCGAGGCAATGAATTTGGCTCAACCCCCGGACGGCCCCGCCGCTGCGGTTGGTTCGACGGCCCCGCCGCCCGGTATGCCACCATGGTCAACGCGCTCGATTCGATCGTCGTCACAAAAATCGATGTGCTCGATACATTCTCCCAAGTGCCCTTCTGCGTGGACTACAAGTACAAGGGGACCGCTTTGCAGCATTTCCCTGCCGATGCTGCTACCCTCGCCAGCGTTGAACCCGTCTATAAGATCCTGGGTGGTTGGCAGACCTCCCTTGCGGGAGTTAAGGAATGGTCCAATCTTCCGCCGGCTGCCCAGGATTATCTGAAGTTTCTTTCCGACTATCTCGGTGTGGCAATCAGCATGGTCTCCACAGGACCGGGCAGAGACGAGACGATTCACCTGGAAAACGGGTAGACCGTAGGCTAAACCGACGGCACTTGGGCCAGCCGTCCGGTGGCCACTCCGAGGTGAACCGCAACGCAATTTTAGATGGGTACAAACGCGGGCTAAAGCCCGCGACTACATATTGCGACAACGTTTCGGCTAAGCATGTAGCCGCTGGCTTTAGCCCGCGTTCGCATCGCCGAGACATGGCCACCTTCAACTGCCGATTTTAGGTTAATTCGCTTACATCTTTTTCGGCCGCGCTCTATCCATTTTCCCATTTATTCCGTCTGACACCGACGGATAATAGCTGCGTCCTATGAGATCAATACGCTTCCTCGCAATTGCCCTGCCAGCGCTGCTTAGCGCATCTTGTCTTCACGCATCACCCGCGGTCAAGGCGCCTCAGGCATTTGCGCTGGAAAGAGTTACTGCGGGGAGCCCTCCAACAGCCCTCGAAGGCCGGGGAGTCAGCCGGGTGCGTCCCGTATTCATGAATCTGGACCTATTTGGTGAAACCAAAGCTCGAGAACCCATAGAAATGAATTTTTTCCCGGACGTGAGTATTACCGTGAACTGGAGTCAGGTGGAGCACGTTGATCAGCCTTCCGGCTTCGTCTGGTCCGGAACCGTCGTCGGAGCACCGGCTGGTCACGCCGTCATGGCAATCTCCGGAAAAACTGTGACGGCGACGGTGACGCGCGGCGATGGCTGGATCTATGAAATCCGAACAACACCCGATGGTGGATTGTGGGTTCGAGAAATCGATCAAAAGAAGTTCCCGCAAGAACGAGAATCGGTGGCGCCGAACCGCAAATGAGAAGAAGAAAGTCGCTCCTCTTGCTCCTGGGCCTGATCTTGATTTCGCCGTCGAAGTCGACTAGCCGTGCGGAGGCTCAGGTTCAGCACTTTCGTCACGGTCGTGGCGTGAGACGGATCCAGGCCGTCGATGTCCGTCTTCCAGTTTTCAACCGCTCTGCGGCAGACCAGTTTGCGGACATGCAAAAATCAGGCTCTGAAGGCGCATCCCGTATCAAGCTCGATTTCTTTCCCGACGTTTCGCTGTCGGTTAACCTGAAACATGTCGAAACGCTAAAGAACAACACGTTGGTCTGGTACGGCCATGTCGAGGGGACTCTCTACGGCGACGCGGCATTTGTTCTTTCGGGAAATGCGCTCACCGGTTCGGTTACGCGTGGCGACGGAAAGATATACGAACTTAGAACTGCAGAAGATGGGACGCAGTGGAG
>QHXC01000198.1 GCA_003222815.1 Acidobacteriota bacterium
GGCCACGGACTCACGCTCCGCCACTACAACGGTTATCCGGAATCGGCCGATAGCTTGATGTCTTCCGGCACGCTCGGTTGGCGATTGCACGATTTTCAGATCCAAGCGGCGCGTGCTCGCGCGCAGCAGAAAGCTGAACCGGATACTACGCCCACGAACTGCTCCGCGCCCCAACTCAACTGAATCCAGCCAAGCCGGACGTGTGAACACGACAACGACCCAACGTGCGCCATAGTCGGAGACTTGTGCATGTGGAATCTTCAAAAGACCCGGAAGTCCGGTTCAGGGAAATCTGAGTTCTGTACCCGCTCCGTGTCTTTGTGGTTCCTTCCCTAGCCTCTTAGAAGATAAGCCTCAACGCCAGCTGGATGATGCGCGGCTGCGAGTCGCTGACACCGCCGCTGGAAGTGCCGGTGCTGGAAATCTGACCGAACGTGCCGCTGGTGAACGTGGTATTTGGATTTCGGAACAATGGATGGTTCAGCGCGTTGAACATCTCGGCGCGGAACTCCAGCCTTGTTCGCTCGTCAATGTTCGTCCGTTTAGCGATGCTGAAATCAAGATTCGTTCGGGTCGGTCCACGGAATGCGTTCCGGCCAACGTTCCCATATGTCCGCTGCGAAGGATTGTTCACAGGATCGAATCCCTGAGCGGGCGTGGCAGTCAGGCCACTGGTAGAAAACGCGTTGGGATCGAAGAAGTAGTTGCCGCTCCTTCCGTTGAATGACTGCGAGAGACGCGGATCGAAATAGGTGACCGGTGCGACCTGATTCACTCTGACGAGGTTCTGGTCGCCGGCAGCGGACGGACCAGGGTTGGTTCTATTGCGGCTCAGATTTGCGAACACATCAATAGGCTCCCCCGATCGGTACGTGAAGATAGGCTGGATGGTCCATCCACTCGTGAGGCGAGATGGGCCATTCTCCCAGGCCTTTGTAAACGGAAGTTCCCACGACCCGGCCAGTGAAATATAGTTCGTCAGGTCGAAGTCCGAAACCGCTCTGAAGCGCTTCCGATCAAAATAAGGAACACGAGCGTTGCGAGCATTCAGAACCCGGAAGCCGGAGGTCGTGTCCAACGACTTGCCGTACGTGTACGAGAACTGATAACTGACGTTGCCCAACGCGCGCACTTCACGCGGCCTTCCGCGTAGACCCAACTCGAGTGAATTGTAATTGGCAAGGCCAACGTTTGCGAACGTATCCAGATAATTGAAAGCGTTTGTGGGATTACCGGATGGAAGGTTGAATATCCGCGACGTCGTTCCCGGTATAAATGGATTGCTATCTAACAATCCCGTGAGCTTGTGCGAATTGCTACCCGCGTAGGCAATGTCAAAAATAGTATTCGAGTTGATCTCCCGCTGGATGTCGAGGTTGTACTGGTAGATATATGGCGTTCGTAAGTGCGGATCGACCGAGTAAACGCCACCACCGCCTAACGGCAAAAAACCCGCTGCCGCGAAGTCGAGATTCTTTTGGGGTGGAGTGGAGGGGAATGGATTGGGTTGGCCGGCTGCTACAAAAGGCCGCGTCATATTCGTGATCTCAGCGGTTGGATTTGTCATCAGCGGATCAAAAGAGAGGTCCGCGAATGCGAAGAACGGTGCCTGTCCGTTGAACTGCAGGTTGTCTTCGCCCTTGAGGATGTCATAGAAAACTCCAAAGCCGCCGCGGATGCTGGTTTTTCCCTGTCCTGGGGACCACGCAAAGCCAAAACGTGGAGCCCAATCGTTCTTGTCTGGGAAATTGGCACCTCGTGGAGCCCCTGCATCACCGGGGAAGAGGATGCCTTTTGGCGCGTTGGGAAAGACAGTCGACTGTTGGCCCGGCACCCAGGTGAACGAGCGTCCTTGCAAGTCCAATTTGGGCGAACTGTATTCGTAACGCACGCCCAGACTCAGCGTGAAATCGCGCCGCAGCTTCCATTCGTCCTGGAAGAACCCGCCAACATTTTTCGAACGGATGTTGCTCGGCGCCGCAGGATATTGAATAAACTCGTCGGCCAAACCGAGCATGAAGTCGGCGTGATCGTTCTTCGTATACGGGCCGCTGGCGCCTCCGACACCGACAAAGTCGAACTGGCCGTTGATGTAGAAATCATACACGGTGTTGTTTTGGTACGGCGTGTACGTTCCGCCCGCTTTGAATGTGTGAGCGCCCTTGATCCAGGTCAGCGTATCGGTCCACGTGAACGTATTGTCGATCAACCCTGTGGGTCCTTGAGGGCTAAAACCGACTCTCATGCCGCTGGCGAAATCCAAGATCGTCGGCCCGGTCGGATCGTCCGGCGTAATAGCAATCCCCAATTCACTCGGAGTCGATAGTTTCTTGGCGGGTACCGCTTGCAAATTGTTATTACGCTGGCCGCTCAGCCGGAAGTCATTCAGCAGGGATGGCGAGAAGGTTCTGACGTAGTTGAGCGCCAGAAAATAGCGCTTGGTCCGGGTTTCAGATCCAAATCCACCTGAACTGACGGTAGTGCTGGCGTAGGGATTGAGCTGGGTCTGCCGGCTCCAGCCGAGCAGGAATCAAACCGGCCTTGAGATAGTTTTTCGCGACGGTATTGATTTTTGATGGATCAATGATGGCTTGTGCAGCCAGCGCCGGGTTCGGTTGGAAAAATGGAAATCGTTGCAAGAAGGCGGCGACGTTGGTATCCGGTCCCGTGTGGCTGGCGTTGGACAGCGAGAAATCACCATTCAGCTCCGCCGGTGTGAATGTGTTGAGCTTGGGACTGGTCTGGAGCCGTGACTGCCGCTGGCTCTGCCAACCGCTGAAGAAGAACAACTTGTCTTTCATCGCCGGTCCGCCAAGCGTGCCGCCGAATTGATTTCGCTTCAGGA
This sequence comes from Acidobacteriota bacterium, assembly GCA_003222815.1. Classification (GTDB taxonomy): domain Bacteria; phylum Acidobacteriota; class Terriglobia; order 20CM-2-55-15; family 20CM-2-55-15; genus 20CM-2-55-15. Next base: position 2,846 of record QHXC01000198.1, read on the forward strand.
TATCCTTGGGCAACCCTCCAGCATTATTGAAGAACGAATTTGCATTCAATGCATCGTTGCGGACGTAATCGTACGCAGTGCCATGAAACTCGTTGGTGCCGGATTTCGTCACAACGCTGACGATGCCGCCGCCATTGCGGCCGTATTCCGCATTGTAGGTGCTGGTCAAAATTCGAAATTCTTCAATGGTGTCCGGATTTGGATTTAGAACGACGCCGTTGCTAAGAAGGTTGTTGTTGATGCCGCCATCCAGCAAGTACGTGACAGAATCCTGGCGCCCGCCGGCCACACTAAATGTTCCCGTATTACCGCCGGCAGTGGTCGGAATGACTCCCGGCTGCAACAGCGCCAGGTCCAGCGTATTGCGCCCATTCAACGGCATGTTCACAATCTGGTTGCTCGTGACGGACATGCCGAGTGTCGGGCTGATCGTCTCCACATGAGTGATGCCTTCTTCAACGACGACTTCTTCTGTACGCGCACCCACAGCCAGTTTGATATCGACGCGCAGCGATTGATTGATTTCCAGCTTCTCGGGTTTCGTGACAGCTTTCTGAAATCCCGGCACGGCCGCAGCCACGGTGTACATGCCGATTGGCAGCAGAGGAGCTTGATAGGCGCCCTGCTCGTTCGTGAGCGCCTCGTAGTTGACTCTCGTTTCCACATTGGTCACGCTGATCGGCGCGCCTGGAATAACAGCGCCGGTTTGATCTGTTATTGTGCCTACAATTCGTCCCGTCGCAGTTTGCGACCAAAGCGCTGAAACAAAAAATAGACACACAGCGGCTACTAAGGTAATCCCAAAGAACCTCCCCGATCGTTCAAGGGCTTTCATAGATTTCCTCCTTCTTACGGACACAGGTGTCGCCACAAGGCGGGTTGAAAGTGATCTCTTCTTATCACAAACAAAGGCTCGCAAAGGAAACATTTCGCGTCAGCTTTGATGGAACGCGGACTAAAGCCCTCGTTCTCGATAACCTGAAAATGTCCCCGCTTGCCAATACGGATAATTCAGCCAATGTTGAGGACATGTATCGTTACGTTCTAGTCGCGTTGCTGTTGGCACAACCGCGGCCGGAGCCTCTGCTGCGGATCGAAGCGCCTCTGGAACTGGCGGCGTTGCGCGTGAATTTGAAAGTGTTTCAAAGAAGATGCAAAATGCAGATTGCGGTTTTTCTGCCGGACATCGCCATAAAACTCGGGGTGATAGATCCGCTACGGAAAGCTAACCCTAGATGCGTTCACGCCGAATTTATTCACTGATGGTCATTTTCCTGGTGATCGAACTTGCGTGTACTCCACCAAAAGCCAGCATCACGTTGAAGAGCGCTGGTGGCATGGAAGTGCGCGCCATACCCTATGGCGGGATCATCACTTCGATTCGTGTTCCAGATCGTGACGGACGTTTTGACGACGTGGTTCTCGGATACGATGACCCCGGCAGCTACATAACAAACAACGCGCCATACATGGGTGCGATCATTGGGCGCTACTGCAACCGCATCGCGAAAGGCATGTTTACGCTCGATGGCCAGCCCTACAGGCTAGCGACGAACAATGGTCCGAATCACTTGCATGGCGGCAACAAGGGCTTCGACAAGATGGTGTGGCAGGCTGAAGAATTTCGAAACGCATACGGCGCTGGCGTGATCTTTCGATACTCCAGTCCTGACGGAGAGGAGGGATTCCCCGGCACAGTGAGAGCGCAGGTCACTTACACGCTGAATGACCGCAACGAACTGATTGTGGATTACCTCGCCAGCTCCGATAAGGCCACGCCGCTCAATCTGACGCAACATTCATACTTCAATCTAACCGGCGCCGCGCGCGATGTTCTCGATCACGAGGTAACGATCAACGCCGACCGCTATACTCCAGTAGATCCGACACTGATTCCGACGGGTGCAATGGCGCCTGTTGACGGGACGCCATTCGATTTTAGAAAACCCGTGACCATAGGATCTCGGATCACGCAAGAAGACCAACAACTACGGAACGGTAAAGGCTACGATCACAATTTTGTGCTGAACCGGCAGGGCGAAGGACTGGTCCATGCCGCGCGGGTTTACGAACCGTCAACCGGCCGCGTACTGGATGTCTCTACAACAGAACCGGGAGTCCAGTTTTATTCGGGCAACTTCCTAGATGGTTCCATCAAAGGCAAATCCGGCCGCCTTTATCAGCAGCATTTCGGTTTTTGCTTAGAGACCCAGCATTTTCCGGATTCTCCTAACCAACCGCAATTTCCTTCGACGATTCTGCGCCCAGGAACAGAATTTCGCTCGCGAACGGTGTTTGCGTTTAGTGTTGACGGAACCCGACGTTGAACGGACAAACTCCGGCTTAGACAGGTCAATCTCGTGACAGAGCTCCCAAAACTGAGAATGGGCATAGATTGGCCGGTTATGTCGGCAAACCGGAAAGTGTTCAAGCGGAATGACAGACGAATAACGCGGATGGCCTTACGCCCCTCCGTGTCATTCGCGCCATCCGCAGCTCAAAACATTGTCAAATTGGCCAAATGGAGGGAGCGTTCAATGAGAGTGAGCTGTTTCGGTTCCGGTAAGGATACGCCCAGCGAACTCTATGAGGAAATGAAGGCGGTGGGCAGATTGTTAGCGCTGCGAGGTGTTAGCATTGCGACCGGCGCGTTCAGCGGGGTCGGTATGCAGGCGCCTGCCGAAGGCGCCGCAGGGAGAATTCCGATAATCGGTTATTCTTATGGCGGAAGGCCGGCCAATTCCTACGTGACCGAACTGGTGGACTGCCTCGAACTGGCCGGGAATATAGCCTTCGACACGGACTACTGCCTCCGTCTGGCGGGCTTGCTTTCCTCCGATGCTTTCATCGTTGCCGGAGGTGGCGGGCCGGGAACTTTCCTCGAGCTGATCGCCACGATCAACTTCAATCAGAAGTTTTGGACTCCGAGAAAAAGGACAGCCCTTCTGGAAATGCGCTCCGGCGGCAGCGCGTGGAACGATCGGATGCTTGATGAACTCCAGCTTTGGGGAGTCCTAAACGGGGATGTTGCAAGCGCCATTCGAGTCGTGAGGTCCGCTCAACAGGCCGTTCGTTGGGCGTGCGATGGAGTCGAATCATAGCTCAGAGGTGTTGTTGCCACACCACTGCATTGCCGCGCATCCATAAGTCACCAGCAACGCCAATTCAACACACGTTGATGCAGCAGGCGCCGCCGCTATCGGCCGGACTGATCGGTAAGGGGAAGCTGGAGCGTTACCCGTTCCTCGGTTCCCGTGACTCGGGTGATGTGGCCCTTGCCCGTCGTGTCCTCGACCAGCTCGATGTGGCCCGGTCCCACGGCGATCTTTTTCCCACCCGCCACTTCGAGCTCGCCATAACCGCTCAAAGTAATTACGTATTGGCGGCGGGGAGCAGTGTGCCAGTCGCTGACTCTACCGGCCGGGGCCCGATGCAGTTCAGCTCCGGTTGTCATCATCATCTTGAAGATATCGCCACTAACACAAACAAGCCCAGCAGCCCAGCAGTGACTAACCACATTCGAGTCGATTTCATCGAGTGCCTCCTCGCAAGTGAGAGAATCGACGATCATTTTAATCCTGCTTCCACAACCGGAGACGTTAAATTTGGATTTTTCCAAACGATTCAAGCAACAGACCACTCCTTCAACTAGCTTGAAGCTGAAAGATGTGCACGGCCACCCGGCAAAAGCCGCCCACCAAACGTCACCCTGAGCAATGCTTACCACTCCGTTCGCTTCAGGTACGGCGGGCGGCGTCGTTTTACTTCGCTTTGTATCGGGGATTGCGCGGTGGTTCCTTCTCCTCGAAATCTTCCCAACAACACTTTCCCTCGCGGAGGAAACTCACCAGGTCAGCGAGGTCCTGCTCCGTCAGGGTGTATTGGTAGCCGGGCATGTTCGAACCGCCGGTTTTAATTTTCGCTGCGACTGTTTGATCGTTAACCGGTTGTCCCGATATCAATCTGGGGCGTTTGTAGAGATCTCTCAACGTCGGGGCCGCCGTTCCGGCTGCTCTCGTATAGTCGTTGTGGCAAACCCAGCACTTATAGAAGTAGATTTCTTTTCCGCGCTCGGAACCACTCTCGGCAAACCTCTTAAAGTACAGAATCTCTGCTGAGCGCTGGAGATTGCCCTTCGGAGGCTCCGGCGTACCTCGTTCTCCGGACTTCTGAGCGGAGAACAACAAAGTGGTGTCCGCGGTGCCGAAACCCAGAAGGAGGATCATCGTCAATATCCGTGCGTTTTGCATTCTTTACTCCAGCGGTTGGATACGGACGATGTATCCGTTGTGGTCTCCATACCAGGCGGTTACGGGGTTGGTCGAATTATCGATCCAGGTCCGCCAGTCGAGCGAGAACGGCTCGGGAAATATGTATTCAATCCACCGGTCGGTCTTGGGATTGAACCGGACGATGCGGCCTCCGCGCTGCGCTCCCGCCCAGATTTCTCCGTTCTTGTCCGGTTTGGCTTCATAGAATGTGACAAACGGCGTGGGCGATTCCCATTCCCGGACCCGATGGGTCTTCCGTTCGAATTCTGTGATTCGCCCTCCTCTTCCGCCGTTCCAGCCATTTCCTTCGGGATCAACTCCCCCTCGTGACGGGTCCGCATGACCGGATTCCGTTTGCACTTCCCAGATTTCTCCCGTACGAAGGTCTGCCCAAACGATGCCATCAAAATTCGCCTGCCACGGCGTTCCGCCGACGAAGAAGTTTCCGTCCTCGCTGACGTCGTTTCCGTAGGTGTTTTGTGATTTCTTTAGAGGGATTTTCTGGATGGGCTCGGCCGAGACCTTGGGATCAAACTTGCACAGATAACGACCATCGCAAGTTCCCCACACGAACCCGTCAGGAGCAAGTCCCTTGTTACCGCCGGTTCCTGTCCACTTTGTGACCTGCCCCGTCGCCGGGTCCAGCACTCCGAGGTTATTGGACCACGTCTCGGTGAAAACAATTTTGCCGTCCTTTGCTATAGCCAGCCAGTGTTGACCGGTGTGCTTCCCCGGCGTGACCGGGACCTGATACTCCTTCACGACTCCAGTGCGGGGATCGAGCTTTCCAATAATCGGGCTGCGATTGCTGGTGTACCAAATGTTTCCGTCGGCGTCTCCCGCCACGTCGTGCACGCGAACGTCGAAGCGCGGTAATTCATATTCCGTAATGATGACGCGCGTAGCGGCGCCTCTTGGCCTCGGAAAGGGTTTCATTGGCGCAAACTCGGACTGCGGCCCTCGCACTCGCGCGAGAAACTTCAGAAGGATGTCTCGATTTTCTTCGGTCAAGCCAAAGCCCATGGGGATCTTGCCGTCGGGACCGGGCCGGTTTTTTTCGATGACCAGTCTTCCAGCGTAGAGCGTCATCCGGTCCAGCATCAAACTCCAGCCTTTCTCATCGAACCGGTCCCGCAATGACTGTTGATAGTTATGGCACCCGCTGCCGCAGGTATCGCTGAAGATCTTCTTCTCTTGCACCGTTCCAGGCACGTTGTATAGCCATTCCGCGTCGGTGAGCTGCGCCAAAATTTCCGGCGTTGGCGGCAAGAATTCCGAATCGGTCACCCGCTCCAGCACAATTTCGTCCAGCGAGGTGGCTCCTTCAATCCAAACCGCTTCGCGCTGGTACGGCTTATATTCCAATGGCCGCGCAACGCGGAGCGTGTACCAGCCGGCTTCCAGCTTGGGAAACTCGTACCTTCCGTCGCGGTCGCTATACACGGTGGTTCGGATCGCATTCTTATGAGAAACCAGCTGCATGGCTATTCCTTCGAGCAAAGTACCCATGGACGACCTCACCACACCTCTGGCGCCTCCTAACATTGGATGGCCGCTCTGAGCCTTCATTACCGGTGCCGACATGAAGACCAGCGCTAGTCCTATCAGCGTGCAGATTGCTCTCCATCGCAGAGACGACAACCTCTTCATAAATCCTCCGTCAGTCGATCAATTGTGCCATAAAGTCCCTTTCGGCACGATGGTCCTGGCTCAGACCGAATCTTCATTTCGCCTCGCCTCCAAGTTTCTGCGCTCCGGCATTCATGTGCTGGATATCCTTTTCGTTTTCGAGACATATAAATTCGAGCAACTCGGTATCGGGTACGAGAACTTGGTTCACCTTGAAAGTCCACGGCTTGGTGTAGGCCTTGGGATCGTCGATCGTGATCTCGACCTCCAGGTGTCCGAAGTCCACCCGGCGGAACCGCTCCGTAACTTTGGCAGCATCCGTCAGAGGTTTGCCTTCAGTATCCAGCCATTGCCCGTCCCGAAAGCCGATTGTCTCCACGACCAAGGTGTCGCCCTCCCACTTCCCGATCGAGTAACCGTCCCAGGCGGTTTGGTCGAGGGTGGGCAGGGGCCGCCCATCGGTGAAGATCTGCCGGAAGCTCGTGTTGTACTCGTTGAGAATCAAAAGCAACCCTGGAATCTGGACGATCTTCTTGAGCCCGCCTATCCATGTGTGGCGTTCTACAATGCCTATCGGCAGACACCGTGTAATGGGCTCGCTGGTCTTGGGTGGCGCGCTCCGGGCCTTCGTCAGTTCCGCTATCCCGGTTCGATAGGGCAGGCCGCCCTGGACGCTTGGAGCAATGTCAAGAAACTGGGTTTGCCCTGGATTGTCCTGAATGTTCCAGATTCCTGAAAGGTCCGGCTTACCGTCCGGTGTTTTGGGTCCGGGGGCGGAGAGGTTTGGTTTTCCGTCCGGCGTTCGCGGAATCCCAGGCGTCGGGTAGTGCAGCCATTGCGCGGAGAGCGAAACGCACGCCGAGAGCAAGACAACAAAAGCCAAGATCGATCGACCCATTTTGCCTCCAGTTCGCCGATTATACGTGCAACTCGACCCGCCCTATTTCGCGAGAGGATTCGGCCGGGCCTGGAACTTTACAATCTTTGTCCGTCCCCCTCGACCGCGGGGCGATTCTCAAGGTCGCAATTTAGTGCTTCTTCAAAGGAAATCCTTCTTGGCACGCCCTGGGGCAGGCAGTTCGCAAACGGATCCGCTTCCCAGACTCCGGACAGGTCCGGATGGCCATCAGCCGCTCTCGGCGCCGAAAGGTTTGGCTTACCATCGGTTCCGCGCGGAATTCCGGCGGCGGGAACTTTCACCCACTGCGCATGAACAGGCGCACTGGCTAGCACCAGAATGGCGATCGAAGGCAGGATCCTGAATACACGTCTCAGGCTCAGCGGTCTTTTCATTTTGACCTCACAGTTTAGCTTCGATTGTAACCGTGAGCCTGAAGTATGTCGAAAGGTTTGGCGTGGCGCGCGGCGGTTGGCTAAGAACCCTCTGCGTTATAGGACGCCGTTTTTCACCCTCGCATCCTCTCCAGCCCGCTTGAATTTCCTACGCTCAAGTGCGTGGAGTTTGCTGAAGAATTGTTGTATGGTCCTCTTAGCAAAGAAGCCCAACTATTCGGTACTACATGAGCGGCTGCGAATGCAAGCCCGATAGGGCGCAGCCGTCAAGAAGACATGAGCGGCTGCGAATGCAAGACCGATAGGGCGCAGCCGTCAATAGAAAGGAGGTTCCCATGAGCCATCCCTCGCTTGCTTCAACTGTTGCGCTGGCAGCTGTGATCTTAGTCGCGCTGCTTGTGCAGAAGCCCGCCGCCGGGCAGACCCGATCCCGCGCCACGGAGGCACCGACAGCCGCTAAGGCCTGGACACCGCCACGCACACCCGATGGCAAGCCCGACCTGCAAGGAATATGGACCAACTATACGTTGACGCCTCTTGAACGGCCGAAGGGCCTCGGTGCCAAAGAATTCTATACCGACCAGGAAATCGCCGAACTGACCAAGCGTGCCCACGCCGGGGATTTGGGTGAGGAAGGCGACCCTGGATTCACCCGTCCGCAGGCGGTGCGTTATGATCTCGAACTGTACGGTTTTGACCCAAACACACTCAGATACTCCTCAAAACGGACCTCGCTCATCGTCGGGCCAGAAGGCGTCGTGCCCCCCATGTTGCCGGCGGCAAGAGAAAAAAACGCCGAAAGCGCCGCGAAAGACAAGGGACATGAATTCGACAGCTATGCGAACCGCCCGTTAAGTGAGCGTTGCCTGATGGGCCAGGAAAGAATCCCGATGCTCCCCGGAGCCAACGAAGGCAACCTGCTACAGATTGTGCAGGGGCCGGGATACGTGGCCTTGCTTCGCGAGCAGAATCACTCCACGCGCACCATCCCCACCGACGGCCGCCCGCATGTCCCGCAAAACATTCGCCTGTGGCAAGGAGACTCGGTGGGGCATTGGGAGGGAAACACGCTGGTAGTCGACACCACCAATTTCACGAACCTGACCCCGTTCCGAGGATCCAGCGAGAAGTTGCATCTGGTGGAACGCTTCACGCGCTCCGCGGATCACACGATGATCTACGAATTTACGGTGGAAGATCCCACCACGTGGGCCAAATCTTGGAGCGCGGCGATTCCCTGGACGAAAACAAAGGGGCCAGTGTACGAGTGGGCCTGCCACGAAGGCAATACGATGATCTCTACCATTCTTCGCGGGGCCCGTGTTGCCGAAGCGGATGCGGCGCAGAAGAAAGGGAAGTGACTCTGGAAGGCTGCGAGTCGAGCAAAGAAATTAGGTGAAAGGGGTAACGGATGAGAACAAGCAGGAGTTCCACCCCAGGTCCGTAATCCCATGACGAGGCTGAAAGATTTTTGTGGAGTCGGATTGCGCAAATTCCCCGGCCGTCATATTTGTTGTCGGGTCTCCAAATTCCCGACAGGCGGGTTGGCCATTAGGCAATCGCGGACGTAATCTGCTTCGATTGTTAGGGCGCCGGCCCGGCAAGCGCGCCCATCCGGAAGAAACGTGCGACGCAGCATGGCGGTTGCTTACGCGCTCAGAAACACCTGCAACTCCGCCAGCGTCTGTTCGGGCGCCTCCTCGGATCCTTCCTTGTTCATCAGTTCCAGCACAAACGGCGGTCAAACGTCACCAGTACAAAGCCCGACACCTCCGCCGGTAAGAAAACCAGTCAGCTGATCGGACGGTAAACCCAGTTCGCTGATCAATTGATGCGCACAACATCTTTGGGGCGAATCGCGACCGGCGCACGCGTCAGTACCAATCCGCGCCCGAAGCACATCTTTACACGGAAAATCCCGCCATCGACTGTCGTTCCATCGCGCAGCCGGCAGACGATCCTGGCGCCGTCATTGGCGCGAAGCCATTCGCCGAACGCGTTTCGCGCGGATTTGCTCGCGTGATGGACAAGGAAGGCGCAAGGCCCATCAGATACCGCGAAGACTTCCATCACTTCGACTTCTACCGAAGTCCATCTATTTTGAAATATCCAAGCTAAGAAGAACTGACGACGATTCACGACTACACCCACAGATTGCGATCCAACGTCCGGTATTGGACCGCTTCGGAGAGATGTTTCGGTGCCAGGTCTTCGGCGCCTTCAAGGTCGGCGATTGTCCGCGCAACTTTCAAAATGCGGTCGTACCCGCGGGCGGAGAAGCCGAGTTTGTTAATCGCGTTTTCCATGATGCGCTCGCAATCTGGGGTCAACGCGCAGTACTTTCGCAGCTGGCGAGGGCCCATTTGGGCATTCGAGTAGATGTGTTCGTCGAAGAAGCGGCGTAACTGGACATTCCGTGCGGCAATCACACGATGCCGAATGGTTTCCGATGATTCAGCCATCCGCCCTCCGGTTAGGTCCTTGTACGGAACCGCTGGAACGTCCACTTGAATATCGATGCGGTCCATGAGCGGACCAGAAATCTTCGACATGTAGCGCTGGATCTGCGGCGGCGTACAGAAGCACTCCCGTCGGAAGTCATTCGCGAAGCCGCACGGGCAAGGATTCATAGCCGCGATCAACACAAAAGACGCAGGGAACGTCAGCGTCATCTGGGCTCTCGCTATCGTTACTCGCCGTTCCTCCAGAGGCTGGCGTAGCACTTCTAAGACATTACGAGGGAATTCCGGAAGTTCGTCGAGAAACAGCAGGCCGTTGTGCGCCATGCTGACTTCACCAGGCCGGGGGATGGAACCGCCTCCGACAAGTCCGGCATCGGAGATGGTGTGATGGGGAGCGCGAAAAGGTCGCGTGGCAATCAATCCTGTCTCCGATGGCAGCAAGCCCGTGACGGAGTGGATGCGCGTAGTTTCCAGACTCTCTTCAAACGTCATTGGGGGAAGAATCGTCGGAATGCGTTTGGCCAACATAGTCTTACCGGCCCCCGGGGGGCCACAAAGAAGCATGTTGTGACCGCCGGACATTGCCACTTCGATCGCACGCTTGGCGTGGTATTGACCGCGAACGTCGCGGAAGTCCTCGGTCCGCCGCTGAGTGTCTTGCAGTGGAGTGTGAGAATCGATTTGCAACGGATCAACCGAACGCGTTCCGTTAACGAAATCGACGACTTCCGTTAGCGTTCGCATTGGATAAACCGAAACACCTTCGACCACGGCAGCCTCACGGGCGTTGGCAGACGGAACCAACACGTGAGGGATCTTGCGGTCACGCGCAAGCATCGCGATGGAAAGCACGCCCTTGACGGGACGCAGCTTCCCATCCAGCGACAGCTCGCCCACCATCAAGTAATCCGATAGGTCTTGTTTGGCCAGCAGCCCATGACCGCCGAGAATGCCCACAGCCATGGGTAGGTCGAAGGCGGATCCTTCTTTCTTCACGTCCGCTGGCGCGAGATTGATGACGATGTATTGATAGGGTGATCCGAATCCGTTATTCCGAATCGCTGCAATCACTCGATTGCGCGACTCGCGAACCGCCGTATCCGGCAGGCCAACGATCAAGAACTGCCCGTTGCCTCCAGTGGAAATAGTCACTTCGACATCGACAAGGTACGCCTCGATGCCATAAACTGCAGCGCTCCGAGTTTTGAAAAGCATGTTGGTGTGGTGGGAAATGGGAAGGGCAAAGCCAGTCTAGCCAGAGGACGCGTCAAGTTCAAGGTGAACCGTTGCATTGCACGGTTCCACAGCAGTTTGCCTCCGCACATAATTTCTGCGCGATTTCCCGACTCTTGACGCTACAATTCGAACGCCTGTCGGCTTGCGCTTCGTAACGCGTTTTCGAAATCTAGATTTAGAAGGGATTAGGTGTACATCTTGCTGGGATCACAGACCTCCGATTCTCTGGAACAACTGACCGGCGAACTGAAGAACTTTCAGGACATTGCAAACTACATCGTTCCCCAGCCGGGAGAGATCCCCACGCTCAACGGAATCGATGTTTACGGCGGTACGATTCCGCTGAACGGTGTCGTCGGTGGCGACCACATCATCTACGTCGACTTCAAGAAACGGTATGACCTCAAAGCCAGGATCAAGCGCGCCGCGGCAGAAAAGAGATTGGATGTTGTAGAGGCGCTCGAGCGTTGCTGGAAAAAGGCCGGTATCGTTGTCTCGGACGTGGCGGGACACCATGCGACCGATGCACTGCTATCGGCCATGCTGCACCAGGCGTTTCTGCTCGGTTCGC
>QHXC01000199.1 GCA_003222815.1 Acidobacteriota bacterium
CCTGGATGTCGCCGGATACCATGACGATCGCGTGGTCATCGATCTCAGCATCGCCAGAGGTCTGGCGTATTACAGTGGCCCCGTTTTTGAAACGATCCTGCTGGACGCGCCACAGTTCGGGTCCGTCTTCAGCGGCGGGCGCTATGACGACCTGGTCATGCGCTTCCTCGGTGAACGCGTTCCAGCTACGGGCGGATCGATGGGCGTCGATCGTCTGCTCGCAGCATTGCGGGCCCTCGACAAGGTAAAGCTTCGCAAGTCGACGGCAGACGTTCTCGTCACCACCTTCGATCCGCAAATGAACGACGACTACATCGCGATGACGTTCGAGCTCCGCCGCGCCGGAATCCGGACCGAAATGTATTTTGGAACCGACCGGGCGGGAAAACAGATCAAGTTTGCCGACAAGCTGGAAATCCCGGTTGTCCTTCTCTACGGACCCGACGAAAAGGCAAAGAATGTCGTTACGATCAAGGACATGTCGGTCGGCCGCGCCCGCGCGCCGCAACTGACCGGCAGCCGCGATCAGTGGCTGCAGGAACGTTCCGGGCAGTTTGAAGTGCCTCGCCAGAATCTGGCCGCCAGCGTCAAAGAGCTGTTGTCGAAAATCGCTGTCTGATGGAAGTTCTTCCAATCGTGTAGTGTATTGGAAGAGAAGGAGACCCCATGCACAAGACACCAAAAGAAGTGGTTCAAGCTTGGGTCAGTGCATTCAATCGTGCAGATGTAAATGAGCTTGTGAGCCTCTACCACAAGGACGCAGTCAATCACCAAGTTGCCTATGAACCGCTGAAGGGCGCGGAAGAGATTCGAAAACTGTTCGAGTTGGACTTTGGGCGCGCAAGAATGCTCTGTCAGGTCGAAAATCTATTTCAAGACGGAGAATGGGGGATTCTTGAATGGTCGGACCCATTGGGTGTGCGCGGATGCGGATTCTTCCAAGTTAAGAACGGACAAATCGTTTTCCAGCGCGGCTACTTTGACAAACTCAGCTTTTTTAGAGCCCAAGGAATTCCATTGGAAGAGGCTCTGAAGTAGTTGCTTCACCTTAGAAAATGTTCTTCGAACGCCATGAGCTACTAGTCGCCTGCCTTGGTTTGTGCCGGCGGCTGAACCGGGAAAAGTTCCTTAAACGCCTTCATGAAACCTTTCATTTCTTCGTCGGTGCCGACAGAAACGCGGAGCCATTCATTCATGGGAGGGAACTTCCGGCCGACAATAAAGCCTTTTTTGAGGAACTCTTCGCCCACGGCCGTCACGTCCTTCTTTACGTTCACCATGAAGAAATTCGCTTGTGACGGAATGACCTCGTAGCCCATGGCCTTCAGCTCGTTGGTGACTCGGTCGCGTATTTGCTTGTTGAGCTGTTTTGTCTTGGCTTCATTTGCCGTGTCCTTCAGTGAGGCGACGCCGCCAAACTTAACGATGGCATTCGTGTTGTAAGTCATCACGAAGGATCTTAGCTGATCGATGATTTCTTTCGGCGCAATAGCGTAACCAAGGCGCATTCCCGCAAGCGCCGCGATCTTGGAAAAGGTGCGCGCAATAATTACCTTGCGTCCTTCGATGACATACTTCACAGAGGGCTCGTAGTTCGGGTCATCGACGAAATGATGGTATGCCTCGTCGATGAATACCGGAATGTCGCCCGGAATGCTGTCTAGCAACAGCTTGATTTCGTCCTTCGGAACGATCCTTCCGGTCGGATTATTCGGATTGCAGATGTACACCACACCGACATCCCGCGCGTTCAATTTCGTCACGCGGATAATCTCTTTCATATTTGCGTCATAAGTTTTGGTCAAAGGGATGGCGATGGCCTTGGCTTTGCTGTTCGTGGCGAAACGATAGACGGTTTCGTAAGTGGGATCGACACCAACCACCAGCTTGTGATCCGGCAGGAAAGCGTCATCCACTATCTTCAGAATCTCGCTTGAACCACAACCGATCAGAACATTCTCGGGCTTGACGTGATGATGTTCGGCAATGGCATCGACCAAGCCACCATCCGGAGCGGCGTAGCGATTTCCGTATTTCCATGCATCGTTCATCGCCTTCATTACGCCTTCCGGCGGACCATACGGATTTTCATTGTTCGCGAGCTTGATGAGCTTGTCGTAGTCCACTTTTTTCGGGTCAGGTGTCGAAGCCGCGGCCGCTGAACCTTGCCGCGTGCGACCTTGCGCTGAAAGCTGAAGTGGGCTCAGTCCAGCGTAGCCCAACACGGCAGCTAGTTTTCCCATGAACTTTCGGCGAGCAATGTCGGTCTTCATATCACGCCTCCGTTGTGATTGATTGGAATTCACAGCGAATCATATACCAGATGATGCTCAACCCGGTTTCACAATTGTTGTACGTCGTTCAAGGCTTGCGATAGAATCCGCCCCAATCCGCTGTCACTTTGATTTCCACGGAGGAAGCCATGAGATTCCGAGCAACCTACTCATTTGTTGCATTATTGGCCGTGTCCATTGCCTCATTCGGGCAAGGTTTCCAGGGAGGCCTGCGCGGATCCGTAAGGGATGCTGATGGCGTCGTTCCCAACGTCGAAGTGACGCTTGTGAATGAAGCGACGAGCCTCTCGCGGTCGACCGTGACGAACGATAGTGGCGAATACAGCTTTGCCGCGCTCGAACCCGGTTCGTATCGGCTCAACGCTTCGCGGACAGGTTATAAGACGATCGACCTTGCCGGCATTCGCGTCGGTACGCAGCAATTCGTCACGCTCGATTTGAAATTGGAAGTGGGTGCGCTTGTTGAGGCCGTTAGCGTTACCGCGGAAACTCCGCTGATCGAAGTTTCCAACGCTTCGCAGGGCACGGTGCTGGACACGATCTCCTTACAGATACTGCCCGCTCCAGGACGCAATGCGTTCATGATCGGCGTGACCGTGCCGACCGTCATCCCGTCAGGTGATACTCAATTCAACCGGCAGCAGGATCAGACCAACGCTTCGTTGCTCTCGCTGGGCGGCGGCACACGCCGCGGCAATAACTACACGTTAGATGGCGTTCCGATTACCGACCTTCGCAATCGCGCGACGGCGAACCCGACAATTGAGTCTCTTGAAGACGTCAAGGTTCAGGTGCATACCTACGACGCCGAGATGGGCCGCACGGGCGGCGGTGTGTTCAACACGACGCTGAAAACGGGATCCAACGAGTTTCACGGGACGGGTTTCTTTCAGACACGTCCCATTTGGGGCGAGCAGAACAACTTCTTCAGCCAGAAGAAGGGTATTCCGAAACCGGACAATCCGTATTATCTCTTTGGTGGTGGTTTCGGCGGTCCGATCGTCAAGAACAAGACATTCTTTTGGTTCGCCGCTGAGGATTATCACGATGTACAGACGCGAAACATCAGCGTGATATTTCCGACAGCGGCTGAACGAGCAGGCGACTTTTCGGCTTTGACCGTCAGCGATCCGGCCCACCCTGAGGGCCGTCCAGTGATCATCTACGACCCGCTGACTAGCCGAACCGTAAACGGGGCTATCATGCGCGATCCTTTTCCGGGGAACAGGATTCTCGCAAACCGGATCAATCCGGTTGCCGCCGCAATGCTGAAATATTTGCCACTGCCGGATAATAATATCGACAACGGTGGCACCAACTATACGCGGACGGCGCTCATCAATAATCGGTTCCAGCAGGAATACACCATCAAGATTGAACACAAGTTCACAGATAAGGTGTCGGTTAGCGGTTTCTACCTGTACAACCGGACCAACGAGCCGGACGCCGATTATTTCCAACCCGGACTGAACGGGCCCAATCGCTTTGCTGATCCCAACGACTATTTGCTCAAGCGCCGGCCACAGATTATCGCGGTCAATAGCACTTCGACGCTGAGCCCTAGCTCGGTCTTGGCCCTGCGATTCGGCTGGACGCGCTTCCCGGACAACAACACGATGACAGCGAATTTTGACCCTGCAACATTAGGGTTCTCGCCGGCATTCCTGAGTCAGGTTTCTTTAAAGAAATTTCCAGATGTCCGAATTCGCGGGTACGACCAATCCACATTACCGGCTACTCCTGTGACGATGGGTGCAAACGATCCAACGCAAATCAATTGGAAGTCGATGACTTTCAACGGCAGCTACTCCAAGTTTATTGGTACGCACACATTCAGGATGGGCGCTGATTTCAGGAAGATGGTTCTCGACACCTACATTCCCGGACCCGGATCCGGATTTTTTGATTTCGAAAAGGATTGGACTTCCGCCAATGGCGGTGCCAGTGATGTTCTGTCCGGTAGTGCGTTCGCAGCCTTCCTTCTCGGATACCCATCTGCGCTTTCAAGCCGGCAGAGTACCTTACCAATCTCGACTCCGCTGAACATGTACACGCATTACTACGGGTTATACTGGCAGGACGACTGGCGAATCACTCCGAAACTCACGCTGAACTACGGCCTCCGTGCGGAACATGAAGATGGCTTGCGCGAACAACACAATAACTTCTCGGTGGGCTTTGATCCCAAAGCAACTAGCCGTTTGAGCAACGTGACGATTCCGGCCGATCCCATCGCGGGCACAGCCGCGCGGCAAGTCACCGGTGGCCTGATATATGCCGGCGTTGGCGGTAATAAGACCTCCCAAGGCAATCCGCCTTCGGTAAAGTGGTCGCCGCGCGCCGGCTTCGCGTATTCTCTCACTTCTCGCACCGTCGTACGCGGCGGCTACGGGATGT
>QHXC01000200.1 GCA_003222815.1 Acidobacteriota bacterium
GTCATTGCCTGAACTGAACGATGTGCTGCTGATGACGTTTTCCATCAGCCACCCGGAAGACGCGTGGAAATTTGCAGTACTGACGATCCTGGGTTCCGTTATCGGCTGCGCCCTTCTCTATGCTGTCGGGCGAAAGGGGGGAGAAGCCTTTCTCAAGCGGCGATTTACGAATGAGAGACTGGTGAGGATTCAGAACTGGTACCGGCGTTACGGAGTTCTGGCGGTTATTATTCCTTCGCTATTGCCGCCACCGACGCCATTCAAGATTTTTGTACTCTCTGCCGGAACTTTCGGCATCTCATGGCCGAAATTTCTTACCGCTGTTGTCATCGGACGCGGCATTCGCTATCTCTCCGAAGCCATCCTGGCCGTCGTGTATGGGCCCGCGGCAATTGAATTCGTCCACGACAACTACGGGAAAATTGGGCTCATTCTGGCGATCGTGATCGCCGCCTGCGGGATTGTTTTCGTTTACGCGCGCCGCAGAATGCGTAGCATGGAAGCATGAAAGAAGGGAACCGAGTTTGAAATTCAGGATCATTCTCGCGCTGCTGCTCGCGATTCAGACAGGCTGCATTTCAAGGAAACATGTCGTACCTGAAACCCAGCGTCTTTTACCCGCTCAAACAGCCAGCCGGGCGGACTTGCTTCAGATGCTCGAAAGACAGAGCAACCAGATTCAGACGCTTCAGGGCACCTTGGCTCTGGATGCGTCGGGCGGCGGAATGAAGACAGGCGTCCTGACCGAGTACCGTCAGACCAAAGGGTTCCTGCTGGTGGAGCGGCCCAGCCATATTCGCTTTAAGGTGCAAGCGCCTCTCGCGTTGGCTACAGTCTTCGACATGGTTTCCGATGGCCGGCAATACCGGGTTTCGATTCCTATCAAGAACAAGTTCATCATTGCCGATACTCGCGCACCCACGAACGAGAAGAATCCTATTCTGAACCTGCGGCCACAACACATTGTGAGCGCTTTGTTTGTCGACATCGCCGCCTATTTGAGCGATCCACAGATGAGGTCGACGCTGGAAGAGACGACGGAGGGGCGTCGCCGCTTCTATGTCTTCAGTTTCATCAATATTGCCGCGCGGGATGCGGAAATGGTTGAAAAGCTCTGGATTGATCGGAGCAATCTTCAGGTGACGCGAAAGCAGCTATTCCGGCGGGATGGAAAAGTGGATACCGACGTCGAATATTCTGGATATTCGAGTCAGGGAGACGTTGCCTTTCCGCAAATCATTCTGATTCAGCGGCCCATTGACGACTATGCGCTGAAGATGGTTTTCCAAAAGACGACGATTAACGACCCTTTCGCCCTCGAAGCTTTTAACTTGGAGCGCCCGGCCGGCTCCGAACTGGTACAACTCGAAGCCGATGACGGCTCGGAAAGCAGGCCCTTTTGAGTTTCGCATGTATAAGAAAATGATCATGGCCGGCCTTGCGGCCCGGCCCGTACGTACGACGGTTAGCATTCTGGCGGTTACCCTTGAGGTGACGTTGATCCTCGTCGTCGTCGGGCTGACCGCCGGAATTTCCGACGAGACCGCTAAGCGCACCGAGGGTGTGGGCGCAGATATCCTGTTCCAGCCACCGAATTCGTCTTTGTTGCTGGCGTTGAGCAACTCGACGATGCCTGTCGCTTTAGGCGACAAGATACGCGAAATCGATGGCGTCAAGGCAGTGGTGCCGATCCAGACCCAAGTCAATTCCACGAGCGGTCTGGAGGTCATTTACGGCATCGATTTTGACAAGTTCAATGAGGTCACTGGCGGCTTTATCTGGCACAAGGGCGGACGGTTTTCCGCGCCCGACGAAGTCATCGTGGATGACATTTATGCGCTCGCCAGACACGTTAACGTGGGCGATCACGTGGAACTCCTGAACCACAAGTTTAAGATTGCCGGCATTGTGGAGCATGGCAAAGGCGCACGGCTTTTCATACCACTGCAGACAGCTCAGGGCATGACGGGTGCGGTGAATCGGGCTTCGCTGTTTTATGTAAAGCTGAAGGATCCGGATCAGGTCCACACGGTGATCGAGCGTATGAAACAGGTTTTTCCCACGTACGGCGCGATTCCCCTGAGAGAGTATGCAAAGCTGATGATGTCCACCAGTATGCCGGCGTTAGACGCATTCATAGAAACAGTGGTTTTTGTTGCCGTTTGTATCGGTGTTTTGGTGATTTTTCTTTCAATGTACACCACCATCACGGAGCGGACGCGGGAGATCGGCATTCTGCGCTCTCTGGGCGCCTCGAAGCAGTTCATCGTGGGTCTTATTTTTCAAGAGTCGGCGGTTGTTTGTTTAACCGGGATTGTGACGGGAATCGCCGCGAGCTTCCTTATGGCAAGGCTGGTGACCCTCGTGTTCCCAACTCTTACCGTGCTAATCACCACCGGTTGGATCGCTAAAGCATCGGTCTTCGCACTCCTCAGCGGCATCATTGGATCGCTGTATCCCTCGCTCCGAGCAGCAGCACAGGATCCGGTTGAAGCCCTCGCGTACGAGTAGTATTTGTGGCAAAATCCTTTAGGGTTAGGTTTTTAGATGAACATTCTGTTGGAAACGATTGCTCTGCAGAAGATTTACAAGGTCGGCAAGATCGATGTGGAGGCTCTTCGGGGGGTGAACCTCCGGATTCGTCAAGGCGAATTGCTCGCCATCATGGGGCCGTCCGGTTGTGGAAAATCGACCCTGATGCATGTTCTCGGGGCCATGGCCAGGCCAACATCGGGCAAGGTCATGATCGACGGCGAGAACATCACCGGCATGACCGATAACCAACTCACCGCGATTCGGCGCAAAAAGATCGGGTTCGTTTTTCAGAAATTCAATCTTTTGCCGACGTTAACCGCGCGTGCCAACATTGAAGTAGCGCAGCATATTCACGGTCAGGCTGCGGGTTCCGACCACGACCAGCATTTGGCCAAGATCCTCCAGCTATTGATGATCGAAGAAAAGATGGGGCGTAAGCCCTTCGAACTGTCCGGTGGCGAACAGCAGCGAGTGGCGGTCGCCCGCGCAATCGCGAATCGCCCGGCGATCCTGCTGGCTGACGAGCCGACCGGCAGCTTGGATTCGAAAAATTCGGAAATCGTTTTGAACATGTTCCGGGAGTTGAATCGCAGGTTCAAGCAGACGACCATCCTGGTCACGCATAATCCGGAATTGGTTGCTTATACAGACAGAGTTATCGAAATGCGCGACGGAGTGGTCGTCAGCGACAACGATCCAATTCCTCGAGACACTGAGAGCGAACTGGTACAGCCTGCGCGCAGTGTATGAAGCGATTCCTACTCTGGTCCTTTGAACGAGGGTCTAAACAATACGATGTCATTTGTGCGGTGATCCTGGCCTTCATCTTCCTGACGCCGCCCTCCATATTCAACGACCGGCCGGATTTCATGCGAGGTCCGGGCGATCCGATTATCCGCACGACGAGAGATGATGACGGACACACGGTCTTCACCGTCAAAGTAGAGACAACCGTGTTCAGTACTCAGAAAGGGACTGAACAAGCTGCCGTCGACCGCCTGAAAGCATGGCTCGGTGCGCCAGTCACCGTCTCTCATACGGAGCCGGTTTACGATACGACTGGCGCGCTCGTTGCTTATTCGATTTGGATTGAGAGGTAATGAGAATTTCGGATTTCGGGACCGCCGCTTTGTCGCTCGCGCTTGTCGTCGTGTGTTCTATGGCTGCGTCTGCGCAGGGCAACACCTACACGCTTGATCAAGTCCTCGCGAAGATGGACGAGGTCGGCAAGGCCTTCCTCTCCATGCAAGCGACAATCGAACGGACCAAAGTCACCGTGATCGTCAACGACAAGGCTATTGATAGTGGAACGGTTTACTTCACCCGTCGCGGAAAAGTTCCAAGAATCATGCTCCAAATCACGAGGCCCGAGCAGCAGCGGATGCTCATTGATACGGGAAAGGCGCTTCTTTATTTCCCGAAGCTGAAACAGGTCCAGGAGTATGTTCTCGGAAACAATCAGGATAAGGCCGAATTCATGCTGATCGGCTTCGGCCAGTCCAAGGAAGATATCAAGCGAGTCTACAACAGCGCGATCGTGGGCGAAGAAAGGATCGACGGTCAAAAGACCAGCGTGCTCGAACTCCAACCCAAGGACCCAAAAGCTTCAGCAATGTTCACTTCGATCCGTCTCTGGATGGATCAGCAGCGTTGGATTCCCGTTCAGATCAAGACAACAGAAGCCGGAGGCGATTATATGGTTCTGAAATTCGCGAATATCAAGATGAACCAGAAGATTCCGGATTCCGCTTTTGACCTGAAGCTGCCGAAGGATGTGCAAACAATAAAGATGTGACGCGTCGCTCCATAGCTGACGCTTCCCGCCACGTGTACCAGATCCGCTGAGAGACAGTCCAGTTCGAGAGGATGGCCATCACCCACAATACGGCAGGCATCCTGTCGAACAGGGATCCGATAATCAACAACACGACGCGTTCAGGCCTCTCCAGAAAACCAACCTTGCACGCGGGGATCAGGGACTCGGCTCGTGCTCGAGCGTAGCTGGTCGGAGTAGCGATCAATCACCGAATCAAAGAACGCGCCGAATTTCGTTACGCGTTGAGTGCGGCGGGCGACTTCACCGTCGACGATGTCAAAGATTCCAGCGAATAGAATGACGAGTCCCGCCCACAGAAATATTCCTTTTGCGAACAAAACCATCGCAAAGATGTTGATCAGCAGACCGATTAGCGTCAGGACGTTCGGGTTGATGTGGAGATTCGAAAGCCATGCCACCAGGGAGTCCAGGATCCACTTTCCACCGGCTCCAATTCGCCCGCTGATGGACTTGAGTTGCATTGAGGTTTACTGGCTATCGTGCATTGTCGTGAAGCTCAAAATTTCGAACGTGCGAGTTCCCGAAGGGATCTTCACCTCGACCGTGTCGCCTTCACGCTTGTTTAAGAGGCTGCGGCCAATGGGTGACGTCGTCGAGATGAGACCTTCAGTAACATTGGCGTCCTCAGTTGTCACCAACTTGTAAGTAATTTCCTCGTTCTTGTCGACGTCCAACAGGACGACCCTCGATCCAAGAGAGATTCGGTCGCGCGGGATTTTGTCGAAATTGATCATCGACAAATCCGCGATCCGTTGCTTAAGCTGCCCAAGACGGACCCGCACGAAATCCTGGCGCTCGCGTGCCGCCTGGTAGTCGGCGTTGTCGCTGAGGTCACCCAGGGCGGCGGCGGCCTTGAGAGCTTTTGGCAACTCCTCCCGGAGTTCTCTCTCGAGAGCCTGGATCTCCTCTTCTAATTTTTTCTTGATGTCAATACTCATGAGTTCTTCGACTTGTTAGCCCGCGTTCCTTTAAAAGAGTTTGAAGTTTATCGTCAAGAATTTTTTCGGGTTCTGCCTGAAATCGTACATCAGTTTGAGAATCTCGGATGAAGTCTGATTGAGAGTGTTATAGAGCGTCGGGTCTTTGATGAACTTTCCGGCCGTGCCTTCGCCATTTTCGATGGTAGTGACAAGCGCCGAAAACCGGGCGATGGTATCGCGGAAGTCATTGTAGACGGCCTCGTCTTTTGAGAGTTTTCCGAGCGTACCCTCACCGCGCTCGATCCGGTCGCCGATCGTCTGAAACTTGCCCAGCGTCTGATCGACCTTGTTGTATACCG
>QHXC01000201.1 GCA_003222815.1 Acidobacteriota bacterium
AACACAATGCCGTTTTTCCGGTTGGACGCCCCCTCGCGGGTGATCACGCCGATCTTCCCATCCGGAGTTGTGCTGACGTCGTTGATGACACGCGCATCGAAGGGTATCGAATCCACTTTCACCGGATGCGACGGATCGGAAATGTCATAAACCCACAAGCGGCCCGCCATGATGGAGCTCACGTAGGCATAGTTCCCGATGATCCATTCTTCCGCTGCCTGGAACTCTTCCTGCGGCGGGCGTCCAACGACCTGCAGTTCGCGTGTGACATCACGCGGCGTGACCGTGACCGTGGCCACTGCCGCGCGATCCCCACTGATTGCAGTGACCGAGTAGGAGCCGGCCTTTTCGGCGACGAAGCCTCCGTCGGACTCTATCGTTGCGCCGTCGCCCGTGATCGCCCACCGCACGGCGGGCGCAGGAATCGGCGCATCTCTGTCGCCCTTCGCCACGGCAGTGAAGTGCGCCACATCGCCGGTATGAACTCTCATGGTTTTGGGCTCAACGGCGAGGCTCCGCACCGGATTGCGAATAACATCTATCGTCACCACCGCCTTCACGTTTCCCGCGGCCGCCTGAATCGTGGCTGAACCGGGGCCGGTTCCGGTAACGAACCCGGATTCATCGACAGTGGCCAGCGCAGGATTCGAGGACGACCACATCACCTGCACATCCGTTCGCGGATCGCCATTGGCCATTCTGGTTACCACGCTGAGCGGAACGCCGGTGCCCACGGGAATCGGCGTGGACGGCGCTTTGATCTCGATACGTGCGACGGCTTGCGGTTTCACGCTTATCGACACGAAGCCCGATCTGCCATTGATGAGAGCGCCGATGCGCACTTCACCAGGCTGGACAAATGTCACGGCGCCCTGCTCGTCGGCGTAAGCAAGATCAAACGGTGTCGCATACCAAGCCGAGGGCGTAGCGTCGAGCTTGTTCCCCGCTTCATCGTAACCAATCGCTGAAAATTTCAATTGCTGGCCCGCTTCCACTTCAGTAACTCGAGATGTGACCTCGACTCGAGCCGTGTGGGTAGTTCAACCAAGTCTCTTGCTCTGTCTTTGCCTAGTGTCCGACAGGCGCGCCGACCCTCGCGGTCGCCGCCTCGCTCGTCGTGCGCTCAATGTGACGGCGGACGAGCGCAAGGGAGCCGAAGACGATGACCATCCCTATGGCAAATGTCGAGAAGTATGCTGGCGGCCCGCCCTTGTCCAGCGCGAAGTTTCCGACGTAAGAGGCCAGGACATTGCCGACGCGGCCGACAGCCACCGCTGTCCCGATGCCGGTGCCACGGATTTCCGTGGGATAAACGTTCGCGGCCAGCGCATACATGGTCGTTTGCACGGCATTCAGCGCACCGCCAATAAGTACGAACATGACGATCAGCAGGAAAGTGTTCTGGGGATCGAGTGGCATCGCCGCCATAGCAAGGGCGCTGGCTATGGAGATACCCGACAGGCTAAGCATGGTGATTCGCGAGCCAAGCCGCTGGATGATCAGCGCGCCGATGATGGCGCCGCCTACACCGCCGAAGTTCCACGACGCCAAGGCGTTGCTCGCGACGGACTGCGTGAAGCCAGCAGCGGTCAGCATCGCCGGAATCAAAAGGATTCCGACGTAATTGACCAGCAAGCAAAAGAAGAACGAGCCGAAAAGCCCAATCGTATCCAGCCGGAGGTTCGGAACGAACAGATCGCGCATCGAGGCTGATTTCAGTTTCTTGCCTGTGCCGGCCTCGACGAAGGTGGCATCGGTGGGTACATTGTGTCCGAGTTTCCGCAGCATCGCGATCAGTTCGGACCACCGCTCGCGGCGGCTGGCGAGATACCGGGGAGACTCCGGCAAGAGTTTGAAGAGAATGAGCGCAAGCGCGATCGGAATAATGCCGCCGACCACAAACAGAGTGCGCCACCCGTACACCGGCAGAACCTGCGCGGACAGCAGCGCGGCGAGCGTGCCGCCAAGCGGGATGCACACGATCGTGAGGGTGACGGCGAATGGGCGTTGCCGGCGCGGCACATATTCCGACGCAAGCGCAGCAGCGTTCGGCATCGCGCCGCCGAGCCCTAAGCCCGCCAGGAATCGGAGGATGCCGAGCATCATGACGCCGTTGACCGTTGCGATGGCGAGCGTCACTGCAGCGAAGGACACAACGCTGCCAAGAAGCGCCGTGCGGCGGCCGACGCGATCGCCGAGCATCCCGCCGATCGCGCCGCCAATCATCATGCCAAGCGGACTAAGCGCCAGCACCATGGTGAAGGCGCCGCGCGGCAGCGACCAATCCTTCATCAAGGCCGGGACGGCGTTGCCGAGCAGTTGGTTGTCAATGCCGTCCAGGATAATCGTGAGCGCCGTCCCCAGGATGAGCAGCTTCTGATAGCCGCTCCACTGGCCTTCGTCGATGACGGAGCCAACATCCACCGTTTTCATACGAGTCCTTTCCGATTAGTTCTTGTTACCCGATGTGACTTGCTCTTTTGCCGCTTTACGGCTCAAAGGGTAAATCGTAAGCAGCGACATCAGAGCCGACAACGGGTGTGCTCCAGCTTCAACCAACTGCGGCACATATTCACTGACAACCTTCGCCCCACCGACGTCAACCAGTCCCCGCGCGGCTTTACGTTGCTGAGGCTCAAGCTCGTATTCGTCCGCCACTACATCGAAAGTCTCGATGAGGCGTTGGCAAAGCGTCGTGTCCTGGCGAAGGTCAAAGAGCAGATGATTGAGATGATATGCGGAAGCGGGCGGATGCTTATAGAACTCGAAACCCGCATTCTTGAACTTGAAACCGCCGTATTCCTCTAAAACCTTCGCGATGGGAGTCCGGCGTTCCCTGACAGGAATGAAGCGCATCATGCAGTGGCCGTGATGCCACGTGGGTGTGTATTGAAGCAATTCCCCCGGTACCGGTCCAGTCGCTCCCAACATAATCGACCAGCTGAGCATTTCCGTGTTGCCGGCCTCGTCCAACTGCTCAGGCGTCAGGTTCAGCACGGCATCGACATTTCCGATTTCAAGCTGCGAGATCATCCAGCGGTCGAAGTCATATTCCGGTTTCGGGTACTTCCTGGTCCCAGGATAATGCGACATCCCACCGCTTGCGATAACGGCCACTCGCTCCGGGCGTCCTTTGATGATCTTCGCAATGGCCCGCCCTAATGCAGCGCAACGCGGCGCGGTGGGCAACGGCGGCATGTACACGTTGGTGTGGAAAGGAATAATCGGGATGTTGCGATTTTCGATCAAATATTCAAAAGGCACGGCGAACGTGTGTCCGAGTACGGCGTCCTCGGAGTACGCGATATCGAAGCTCTCGTGGATCAGCTTGTCGAGAAGATCCTCGGCCATTTCTGTATGGATCGGCAGATCGTAATTTCGGCCCGCAAACTCTGCAATCGCCCGGGGTCCCCCGATGAGGGCGAAAGTGGGGATACAGTTCATCGAAAACGTTTCCAGGTGATCGCTGCCAAGAAAGATGATGACCTCGGGTTGGGTTTCATCCAGGATTTTTCCAAGCTCACGCATCGCCGCGATACTAGCATCCAGCATTTCGGGCTTTTCATCCGGCGGCCGGATGATCAACTGTGGCGCGTGAACCGTGCCGAATGCAGCAACAATTTCGCCCATGCTTTTACTCCTTAGTCCCTGCGATAAAGGCACTCAGTGTATAACAGGAGAGAGAATTTCGGAGAATTTCGGGACGGAGGATCGGTCAATATCCCAGAATCGGATCGGCCTTCAAATCATTCAGGCGCCGCAGGCCGCCGACTTTTTCCAGATAGTCCCAATGATCCTTGGTACCCAAAACATAGGTATTCAGATACTCGGGGAAACGCTCGATGCGCTTGGCGTGATCCACATAGAGCCGCAGATGGTCCGCGTCGTAGTCGTAGCATTGGAAAACCGCCGTCGGGTGGGCGCCAAACGGCTGGTGTATGACGGCTTCAACCCGGTGCGCCGGAATGATGGTCTGCGACGGAGATCGCTGGATATACTCGGTCGGCACGAGCTCTTCCGTGATGATGATCACTCGACGGCCTGCCTTCGCCTGTTCCTCATTTTCCCAACGGGCTCCATGAATCTGGCTGTTCCCTTCGCGGTCTGCAACTTGGACATGAACGAAAGAAACATCGGGATTTAGCGATCGCAACAGGAGATAGTCTTCGCCCGTGAAGGGGCACTTCATGCGCTGCAGATCCTTGGCCGCCGAGCCCGCCTCCAACCGTTCCAGTATTTCAGAAGCGATAAGAGATTTGACGGGGATGAAAGAGATGCCCAACGCGCCGGCCAAATAGCGGAAGCAGATCGTCAGGCTGCTGTAATCATTGGCGTCAACCGAACGCGTCTCGCGGGCCCGGTTGACACAATGAACAGGACCGAAGCGATCCAGTGAACCACCACCCATGATGAGACGGCTCACCAAACCGGCGCCGACCAGCAGGTCGGTGTCCAGGCCCACGACACCCTGGGACAAAGTTAGGTTTTTCTTTTGCTGCCGGATCAACTCATGGGCGACCGCAATGCAACATCGATTGATTGCAAAGCCTCCGAGGGCGATGTGCGAACCATCGGGAATCGTCCGAACCACCTCGGCAACTGTCTTGACTTTGTCAGCCATAGTGCAAGCCGTCCTGTTAGAGAAGTGGACGAGGCTATCAAAGGTGGATGGAAAACTTCAAGCGGGTTTCGCGGCCTTCGCGGACGCAGGCTAAAGCCCGCGAGTACATGCTCGCCGCAACATCTGGGCCTGAATGTAGTCGCAGGCTTTAGCCCGCGCCCGGCAACCCTGTAATGCGGATTCCACTGTGGTGGACGTGATATCGGCTGTTCACTGAAATCAGAAGTGCCGTTATGCTCTCCACAACGCGGGCCATTTCCAACGGTCCGGCATCCACCGGACGCAGACCAGGGATCAGCTTGACCACAGAGAAAAGACTTTCTTTAGCCGGCTTGTCGTCGCCGCACACGAGGATGTCACAGTCCGGGGTTGCAGAAAGGTCCTGCAAAACTTCAGCCGAAACGTTATGGAAGGCCGCCAACACCGGCGTACTGGTCGGCGCCAACTCGCGAGCTTGCGCTGCGGCGGACCCTTGCCAGACGCCGAGCAGCCGGGTTGCCCTGCCGCCGATGGTCGCGGCCAGGGGAACCGTCGTGTCCACGAGGACGGAGTCCTTGAGCGAATCTCGAATACTCTTCAAGATACTGGCCTGGGCGGGAAAAGGCACAGCCAATACCACAATCGACGCCTGCGAACATGCCTGAGCGTTCTCGAAGCCACTGACAAGAACGTCTTGTAAGGGAAGTAACGCGTCGGTCCTGAGTGTTGCTTTCACACGCTCCGCCGCGTCTTGGGCCTTCTTCTCATCGCGAGAGCCGATGGAGACCTGAACTCCTGCACGCGCCCATCGCAAAGCCAGACCAAAACCCAAGTCGCCGGTTCCCCCGACAACAGCGATCTTTCCATTCACGGTTTGCTCTCCTTCCTGGACATGACTATTTGTCTACGCCGGCCGCATCTGCCAGTTCTGGCTCGCGTCAGATGACCTGATCGCGGCGGAGT
>QHXC01000350.1:0-4579 GCA_003222815.1 Acidobacteriota bacterium
CGAAGTCCCCTCCTTGTCAAAGGAGGGGTGGCCGCGCCATCAAGTAAATGGTCCCATTCCTTTGAAGGCGCGGCCGGGGTGGTTCGTTCAACTTCCGATAATCGGTGGCTTGAACCAACCATTCTTCCTTGTTTCGCCCTATCGGGCTCACATTCGCTCCGCTCATGCCCGTCTGCGCCCGCTAAGGAGGCTCCGCGGCATTTTCTTAATGGGCGCAGCCACCCCTCCTTGTGCAAGGAGGGGACTTCGGCTTTCCCTCCAGTTGTCTTCAATGCCCCCGTGTCCAGCAAAAAGATGTGGGACATAGCAAGGCGGTGGTGCAAGGAGGGAATAACGCCTTATCACAATTAATTCACACCTTCGGGGTGGTCCGTTCAAGAGAAATTGTTTTGGAGTTTGAACGAACCACCCCGTCCGCGCCTTTCAAAGGAACGGGGATATTTCTTGATGGCGCGGCCACCCCTCCTTTGCCAAGGAGGGGAGTTTTCGCTTCGTATAGGTTCGTCCCGAAAGACGCAGTGAGCCCGCAAGCCACGCCTGCCAGAGCCGGCTGCAAGCCCTGAAACACCGTCTACTTCTTGACGAGCAGCATCGTCGAGGGATCGAGGGCGAGCGTCAGCTTCGCGACATTCGGATTGTCGTGATCTTTCAGAAGCGAGAGGTGCACTCCATCGCTGTGGTCCGCCATCTGGACGATGACCGCTATCGCGGAGGCGAGTTTCGCGACCGGTCTGGGGATGCCGTGCTCATTCGAAGGGACGCCGCGGTGCGTTACGGCGGACATCCACATCTCGACGTTGAACTCCCCGGCGAGTTGCCGGAACGCCTCCATGTCCGCCAGCGTCGCCCGCTCGAAGTCGAAGCCCTGGAGAATCAGGCAGGCCGGATCGAAGTGGGCATACTCTTTCAGGAAGTTGATCGAGTGCCGCAGCTTGTGGATCGTGAACGACTTGCCCGCATAAGTGTGGATTATACGGTTGCGCTCCATCTCGAGCCGCTCGGCGGGGAGGTCCTCGAGGTGCGCGGAATGGGCGAGGTCCATGAAGATTTCGTCGTAAAACTCTCGCAGGTGATCGACGGTCTTGTCGAGCGAGACGTGCAGGGCCTTTCGCCTGCGCATTGCCTCGTCAAGAGCGATGCCGACGAGAAAGGCGGTTTTACCGATGCCGTGGCGGGCAACGACGACTCCGATGTTCCCGCGGCCAAGTCCGCCGTTGATCGAGTGTTCGAACAATCGCAGCGGGCTGCGTTCGTTGAGTTCCTTGCGATACATATGGCTACTCCTCGTCTATTCTTCGTCTGCGGCGACCAGGCCGGTGCCGTACTTCTTGACCAGCTCCAGATGAACTTCCGCCGGAACCGGGGCATAGCGTGAGAACTCCATTGTGTATTCGGCCTTCCCCTGGGAGGACGACCGGAGATCGGTCGAATAACCGAACATTTCCGCCAGCGGCACCTCGGTATCGACCCGGACAAACCCTTCTTCCTCGGTCGTTCCGATGATGATCCCGCGGCGCTGCATGATGGTGCGCACGAAGGCCCCCTGGAATTCGAGCGGTCCTTCCACCGAAACCTTCATGATCGGCTCAAGAATCTGCGGCCTCGCCGACGAGTAGACCGACCGGAATGCGCCGCGCGCGGCTGCCTGAAACGCGTTGTCCGACGAGTCGACCGCGTGCGAGGCTCCGTCGTTGATCACGACGCGAAACCCGGTGACCGGAAACCCGATCAGGCGCCCCTTCGACATCATCGACTTGAAGCCCTTCTCGACTGCGCCAATGAACTCCTTGGGAATCGAGCCGCCGTGGATCTCGTCGACGAATTCGAAATCTCCCTCCTCCATCGGCTCGACGTACCCTGCGACTCGTCCGTACTGTCCCGAACCGCCGGTCTGCTTTCGGTGCGTGTGGTTGAATTCCGCCTTGCGGGAGATCGCTTCGCGGTAGGCGACCTGGGGAGCGCCTGTTTCGACTTCGGCGCCGTATTCGCGCTTCATTCGTTCGACGTAGACATCCAGGTGAAGCTCTCCCATGCCGGAGATGATCGTCTCGGCAGATTCCTCGTCGACGCGCGCGTGGAAGGTCGGATCTTCCTTCGTGAATCGCTGCAGCGCCTTCGCGAAGTTCGCCTGCGCCTTCTTGTCCTTCGCCTTAATGCGCAGGTGAATGACCGGTTCGGGCACGTGCATCGAGGTCATCGTGTAGCGGATCTTCTCGGAGGTGAACGTGTCGCCCGAGGCGCAGTCGATACCGAACAGCGCGACGATGTCGCCCGAGGCGGCGTCCTGGATGTCTTCCATGTCGTCCGAGTGCATCCGCACGAGCCGGCCGACCCGCACGTCGCGCCCGGTGCGGCCGTTGACGATCGTGTCCCCCTTGCGAAGCTGTCCCTGGTAGATGCGAATGTAGGTCAGCTGGCCGAAGCGCCCATCCTCGAGCTTGAAGGCGAGAGCGACGAACGGCGCGTCGAGTTTGGAGTTGAGAGTGACTTTCTCCTCGCCCCTGGAAGCATCGAGCGCTTCGTTGACGACCTCGGCCGGACTCGGCAGGTAGCGCGTCACCGCGTCGAGCAGCGGCTGCACCGCCTTGTTCTTATAGGCCGAACCGAGAAAGACCGGGGTCAGATCGAGCGAGAGCGTACCCTTGCGGATCGCCTCATGGATCAGTTCGGGAGTCGCCCTGTCCTCGAGAAGCGCCTCCATGAGCTCGTCGGAATACATCGAGACGGCGTCGAGCATCTCCCCGCGCTTCTCTTCCGCCTGCTTGCGAAGCGACGCGGGAATTTCCTCCACGCGTCGGCTATCCCCATTGGCGCCGTCGAAATAGTGCGCCTTCATTTCGATGAGATCGACGATGCCTTCGTGGTCGCCTTCGAGGCCGATCGGAATCTGCATCAGGACGGCGTTGTGCTTGAGCTTTTCGCGCAGCTGTGCAACGACGCGAAGCGGGTTCGCCCCGGTCCGGTCGGACTTGTTGATGAAGGCGAGCCGCGGGACGTTGTAGCGGCGCATCTGCCGGTCGACGGTCATCGACTGGGACTGCACCCCGGCGACCGCGCACAGGACGAGGACCGCCCCGTCGAGAACCCGCAGCGACCGTTCGACCTCGATCGTGAAGTCGACGTGGCCGGGGGTGTCGATGATGTTGATGAAGTGGTTGTTCCACTCGCAGTAAGTCGCGGCGGACTGGATCGTAATGCCGCGCTCCCGCTCCAGGTCCATGGAGTCCATCTTCGCCCCGACGCCGTCCTTCCCCTTGACGTCGTGGATGACACGGATGCGCTTCGTGTAGAAAAGAATTCGCTCGGTCAGTGTCGTTTTACCAGAATCGATGTGCGCGCTGATTCCGATGTTTCGTATCCGCTTCAGATCGTTGATCACTGCAACCCTCACAATTCGGGGACAGGTAATTCATTTCCGCCGGCACACTCCGCAGTTGTCAAACCACCGTGCAGCGCGTCAACAGCTCCCATATGGCGCGGCGGTGTCCGGACTCTTACGTTTTGAAACCGACGTTCAGCGTAACATGCGGCCACTTGCGGCGGTTACCGTCCCGCAACTCCTGTTCGACGACTGGCCGAATCCCGGTTGAAAAAGTACGATTCCATCGTCGGCTCAGGTGCGGTAGTGTCTTCGTCATGCCAGAGGACCACTCCCAAGTTTGAGTTCCCATCCAAGAATTGAGACAAACTGCGGCTGGACCGGACGAACAGTTCGATTACCCGCGAGTAACGCCCTAGTGCAGAGTGATGCGTTACCGCCCATGGCTAAACACTTGGCGACTACTCGTTACCATCCAGCGCGTCACAACTGCAGTTGAAGCATCCTCCGGACAGCCCACGGATTCAAGGCGGCAGCGCGACGCAGGAATCGTCTAGAATGGCGTAAGGAACAACTGGAATCGGCTGTGCGGCGGACGAGCCGCCGCCTGCGAGTCGACTCTGACCTTATTGACTAAAATACGAACCCAATTGCACCACTATATGTTCGCGGTGCGACAAAGTGCGTCCCGCTGAACGTAGAGTGGAAGTTGTAGAGCGCAACTTTATTTGTAAGGTTCGAAATCGTAAACCGTAGCTTGATGTGCGATCGCTCCTGCCGTCTGAGAAGGTTGTCCGTGCCGATGCCGAGATCGACGATGTGTCGCGGTGCAATACGTGACGGATTGCGATCGTCATCCGCTGTCCCTTCGGCGGGTATTCTCAACCGCGTGGCGCCGAAATTGGAATTGCATGAGCTGATTCCGCTATTCGGGGTCGCGACTTGGCTGCCGCAAAAAAAGCCGATCGCCGCTTGTTCCGCAGGAGTCAATGAAAGGGCATCGGCGAGACTTGAGACCGATCCCGCAACAAGTCCGCTGTCATACCGCCATGTCACAGCGGCCCATGGCCCGTCCTTCTTCCACTGGTACCTTACATTCGTCGTTTGTTGAAAATTCTGGTCATGGTCGATCCTAAAAACGCTTCCGTCTTGCGGGAAGAAGCGTGCCCGGTTGTGGCCCATCGTCGTGTACCACTGGAAGCCGTGGATATTGGTCGAGCTCAGACGAAGCGAAAAACCGTCCAGCTTCGATTTCGGCCA
>QHXC01000350.1:4612-7992 GCA_003222815.1 Acidobacteriota bacterium
CGGTGCCTGTCCTTCCAATGAGAAGGCAGCGACTAACGCCGATGCGTTTTCCGAAGTCGCAACTAATAGATTCTCGTTGTAAGGAGTCTCCATCGTGCGAGCATAGCCGGCACGAAGGACAGTCTGGCTGGGACCGATCAAGTAAGATACGCCCACTCTGGGTTCCGCCTGCGTATCGTAGATGCGTCCGGCACCATCGTAGCGGTCGATACGTAGTCCAGGATTGAGTGTGAGATGCCCGATCGTAATCGCATCCTGAACGTAAGCTGCATATTCATTCACGTTTCCAGCAGCCGCAAATTGGAACAACGATCCTCCGCGCGTCAGATCCAAACCTAGCAAACCGTGATTGAAATCGGGATTTGCCGTAAGGCCGCGGGTTGCACATTGAGCCGGGTTGGTGACGGCCGGCAGTGCTTGAGGGTCGCCCGCAGCGTTCACACAAACTGGATTGAACGCAAAATCGGTGATTCCAAGACTGAAGTTTTCCTGCAAATGTGTCTGCATCAGCTGAGCGCCGACTTTCACGTTGTGGTGACCGGCTGTGTAAGAAAAGTCCGCTCGCACTCCCCAATTTGTCAATCGACGGTTCTGTGAAAGCGTTGCCGGCGAATCGTCGGTCGGATCTGGACTCGGGTAGTAATGGACACGGTCCTGACGGACGAATGGATTAATTGTCATGAGCATGGTCGAATTGAACGTGTGCTGGTATCCCGGGGCGAAGTCGAATGTGACAACCTTTTGGCGCTGGTCCTGAGTCGGTTGATCGAGACTGTTGGGAGTCTGGAACCAATTGCGAGCGAGCAAGATGTTGAGGTGAAGCGCATCCTTGCTGCTCGGTAAATAGTCAAACCGATTGAACGCATTGCTATTGTTTCCGATTGCATGAATTGGATTGAACTCCGGAGTGTCGAGAAAGCGCCCGGACCTCAGGCCATTCGCGGCCATGAACCATCCGGCCTTCGGTCCTCCAATACCGAAATTCGCTTCTATGGATGGGGTACCGAACGAGCCATATTGCGCCAGTACCTCGCCTTTGGGCTTCATGAGCCCAAGGCCGGAGCGGGTGGTGGCATTGACGACAAGACTCGTTTTATCGCCGAATTCGGCATTCGGCGTACCGGTAACGACTTCCATATTTTGAATCGCATTAACCGGAACCTGCGTTGAAAAGGCCTTGCTCTGCTGATCGCTGATCGGCTGTCCATCTATCGCGAACGAGGTCTGGGCGTGATCCCCAAGTGGGTGGAAGAAGCCGTTTGAATCCGCGACAACGCCGGGTGACGACAGAACAATCGCGTCGCTTAAACCCGAAGCCGGTGAAAACATCGGCAACTTATCCAGCGTGCTGATATTCACATCGGCATGAGCATAAGGAACATTTTCGAGAATGTCTTGTCCGCCCGCTTCGACTTGCACTGTTTCACTGATGCCGGCTACGGACAGCGTCACCTTGATGGGCACAGTAACAGCGCTGCGAACGTTCACGTCCTGCGCAGCTGGTGCGAATCCTGGTTGGGAAACCTGGAGATGATAAGGATTGAATGGAATATTCGTAAACCGAAATGTTCCCATCGAATCCGTCACTGCTGTTTGCTCGAATCCGGTGATCGGATTTCGGATCTCCACCATGGCACCCACAACGATGGCACCGGTCGAGTCGACAACAGTGCCTTCAACCGTCCCGCTTGCCACCGATTGCGCGAACAGAGCGATGGAATGGAAAGAAGTGGTTACGCTGCCTGCTGTCACCAGGAACAGAAAGAAAACGCAATGAAACAAGGATCGCCGCATAAGTTCTCCTTTCATGAAAAATGCAGAAATAGCCGCGCAGCTTCTCGCACGAGAAAATGCGTCGGCCAATTGGTCGATTTGGCTGTTCAGTTAGAGAGATGACAGGCGCGGCGGCGCTCGTGATGGCGAGAGCTGGAAGTGCTCTGATCCAGCACTCGTAGGTTCCCCGGCACGGATGTGCCACTCGACGCATGTAGGCGCATCAAGCGCGATAGTGAATGGTACGTACAGGGATGGCAGGTCGCGAGCGAAGCAAATTGCACATTGCTTCCCTGACGAATCTTGGTGCCAATGGATGAGCGTCAAGAACGCTATCAGCAGCGTTACTGTCAAGACTGTTGACATCCATCGGCCAAAAAGACGTGGATGTAAGACACTCATAACTGCAAATGATAAATCCGCGGCGTCGAGATGTGCAAACCCAGAACGCTACGCTGTTCCGTGGGTGATTTACAGACACCATCTGAGAACTTGAGATTGTCGATCAAAATTGGAGCGACAACGATTCCTAACGATAAACGCCGCAGCGTTTACCGATCCGATCACAACTCCCGAGTAGTTGGCATCGCGGAAACGGTAGTTTCGCCCTTGTATGCCGAAAAAGAATGAAACTTGTCTTTATCCCCGTCTCAAAGTCCCCAAGTCCACCCGCCCGGAAATTCCCCGCATGAATACTGCAAGAATGCGGGTGGACTTTGAAAAATCACGGACGATTTCGGGTGGACTTTAGCTGCCCGAAAAATCGTGTAAATCCCAGCCGAAATTGGCAGTTGGGTGGACTTCAGGACTTTGCGGCGGAGACGAGAAGTGAACCATGACGCACAGGTAATCCACCTTCTAACAAAATCCCACTCGCGCCGAGCATCCAGTTGCTTACAGTCCGCCATAGATACGTCCGAACGCTTGCGACAGCATGATGGCCATCAACACGCCTCCGACTGCAGCGATGATCACCTGCGGTGTTCGACGAATACTGAAGTCTCCGACGCGAGCCAGGAGCAAATAGGCGATGAACAGGTTGAGCGAGCCCCACAGCACATTGATCAACGCCGCAGATTCTCCCTGACCTGGGGGCGATGCGAATGGCGTCGGAAACCTGTGGCCGGTTATTCCGTTAATAAAATGCGGCATGAAATTGACGAGGAAAGCGCCGCCGAAAAAATACGACGCGTAATGGTACCAACGCATCAACATCTCCTTTTGGGGCCGATCGTGGTGATGCCAATGTCGTAGAGTAGGCGCAACTACTCACTGCCTTTCAATTTAAGCCAACTCTTGTTTTCTTGGAGAAATGAGCGGAGCGCGTCGGCAGAATCTGAGAGGCGAACCCATTGCTCGTAATAAAGCGTCACGGGGAAGCGACCCACGCCGTAAACGCTGACCCCGCCTTTCTCGCTTACTTTGAATTCGATTCTGTTGCCTCTCTTTGCACCGGCTTGCTTTTCAAGTTCCGCGATGCGGGCCATCAGTTCTTCCTTTGTCGGTTCCGCCATATTGGCACCTCAATTCAAAACGTCTGCAAAATGTACTCGGGAATCTCGGCGCCGATGATAGCGCAATGAACGACGCGCGTGCGAATCACGTGC
>QHXC01000351.1 GCA_003222815.1 Acidobacteriota bacterium
AGCGAGGCAATCATAGCCCCCGGATATGTTTTGTCTTCGTGCGCGAGCAGGAGATTGACGCTGCGCTCGTAGAGCTTGGAATTGTTCGATCCGGCCGTCAGCGCAAACCGCTTGGATGTCCGCTCCCATTGCCGGATGAAAGCCTCCCGCGTCTGCTCGAACGGAATACTCAACGACTGCGCCAGCGTGCTGAGTGCGTTGTGCTTGGTAGTGCCGAACGCCAGGGCAACCGTGAATTTGCTACCATTGGAAAGATCGAGGCCGCCTGTCAAAGCGACATTGCCGTCAAGGGCGGTGTCGTATTGCCAATCAAGGCGATAATTGTCCGCCAGATCCGTCCAGCCGTCGTTTACCCCAACGTAACCGCAGGAACAATCTGTAAACGGAACTGTGGCTCCAATCACCAGCCAGGTATTGCCTTTGTAGGCGGCCAGAACAGTCTGACCTTCCAGCCGAAGTACCTCTCCGTTGTTGTGCCAGCCTCCGATCTCCAGGTGTGGTGCGCATAGCACATACATCCGCAATTTTTGCAATAACTCCGGAGCAGCTTGCAGGTGGGTTTGTACCAGAAGGCAGTTCTGATGTGGGTCGCCAAGGATCGTCTTGTGGATGCTGTAGCGGCCCTCCTTTTCCCGGTTCGTAACCTCAAACCCGAGCGCCGCTTCCGAAATGCAATCGATATCTCCGACAAAGTTCCGACGCTCGTCGTGAAAAAAATTCTCGCCGTCGGTGACCAGGAATTGCAGGTCACGGATTTGTGGTGAATCGATGGTTGGATAATACACCTCGGTCACACAACTGTAATCGAGGGTGTACCAGACGCGACTGGAAGTTGAATATGCAGTTCCAACCGCTACTTTCGTGCCTCGCGTCCACCGAGGTTCAATGCCCGGACCACCGGGTGCGAAACGTGGAGCATTGGTAGTGATCAATCTTGAGGCTCCTTTCCGAAGTGACATGCGGGAGTCATTGCTCGCAGGTCCTACAAGGCTCAGATCCAAACTATGATGGAAAAACAGCTTCGAACATCCCACAATAGAACAGTCTTTCGCTAACACGACAGGTGAATAATGTCGTACCACTATTGTGGTATGGGCGCACTCATGAAAGGAACGCAACGGCTGCGCGAGAATGGCCAGAGTCTTTGGCTCGCGAGAGGAGCATTCAGGTGAGTAGTGAACATTCTGACGCGCTGGTTATCTACGGGGTGACAGGCGATCTGGCTTTTAAGAAAATTTTTCCTGCGTTGCAAGCGATGGTTCGGCGTGGACCTTTCGATGTGCCCGTCATCGGCGTAGCCAGGTCGGCTTGGAGTCTCGATCAATTCCGGCAGCGAGTGCACGATAGCTTGGAAAAGTACAGCGGAGTTGATTCTGCGGCATTTGAAAAGCTCTCTCGATTATTGCGCTACGTCTCTGTCGACTACACCGATCCCGCGGCTTGCCGGGCGATTCACAACGAACTGAAGGAGGCACGGCGCCCTGCGATTTATTTGGCCGTTCCACCGCATCTATTTGCTCCCGCAGTCGAACAACTTGCCAATTCCGGCTGCGCAAAGGAGGGGCGCATCATTATCGAGAAACCCTTCGGGCGCGACCTTGCATCAGCGCGTGACCTCAACCAGGTGCTGCACAAAGTATTCGATGAGAGGTCGATCTTTCGCATCGATCATTACCTCGGAAAGAAGCCAGTGGCCGAAGATTTTGGAGTTCAAGGCCGAGGGGGTTTCTACGATGAGACCGGCGCCATCCGCGATGTAGTCCAGAACCACCTTTTCCAGGTGATCTCTAATCTGGCGATGGAGCCACCGGCTCGCAACGACAGCGAATCTCTCCGGGATGAAAAGGTAAAGGTACTCAAAGCGATTTCGCCCATCGAACAAGACGATATCGTGCGTGGCCAGTTCCGTGGCTACCGTGAAGAGAAGGGCGTAGCGAAGGACTCTCAAACGGAAACGTTTGCTGCATTGAGGTTGAAGATCAATTCGTGGCGCTGGAAAGGTGTCCCCTTCTATGTTCGAGCGGGCAAAAGCCTACCGGTAACGTGTACCGAAATTGTTGGGCGGTTCCGCAAACCGCCCACGCTGATGCCTGAGGCCATTCTGAAAGAGAACCACCTGCGGCTGCGCCTTAGCCCGGAAGTCATGATCGCCATGGGTATGATGACACTCGCACCAGGCGACAGGTTTGCCGTCGAGACCAGCGAAATGATTGCGTCCAGCGCTCCCCGCGCCGGTGAGATGGAGGCGTACGAACGGTTACTGGGTGCAGCGATGGAAGGTGACGGCACCCTCTTCGCCCGGGAGGACTACGTGGAGGAGGCGTGGCGAATCGTCGATCCGATCTTGAAAAAAGGTACACCCATCTATGACTACGACGGGAATACCTGGGGGCCGAGTGAGACCGAGCGCGTGACGCCCGACGGAGGTTGGCACAATCCAATCATCGGTCCGCAAAACCTTGATCGCAGCAGACGAGCCGGTTGAACTGGAGAAACGACGGTGAAGATTGAAATATTTCCCGATGCGGCGTCAGCGGCCCAGGTGGCGGCTGTTTTTATCGCAGCAGACTCCCGTGCTGCAATTGCTGCCCGGGGCCGGTTCGTTACAGCTTTGAGCGGCGGCAGCACGCCCTGGTTGATGCTTCGTGCTCTCGCACGCGAAGAAGTCCGGTGGGATACGGTGCAAGTCGTGCAAGTGGATGAGCGAGTCGCTCCCGCTGGAGATCCGGAACGAAACCTGACGCATCGGTCTCGGCAGATCGAGCAGCCAACGGTTGGATACAACCGTGAAGCAGGCGGCCTGCGGCACAAATGAGTAATCTTTTTCCTTCATTTGCGCCAGAAACGGCGGGCGAAGAGCGTTCGGCGAGCCTCACGCTCGAATCCTTTCCCGCACGTAAGGCCGAGGTTGGCGCCCTGACGGTTCGAAGGATTTTGCCTGTTCGCGAGCGCCGCATGATTGGTCCGTGGTGCTTCTTTGATCGCTTCGGACCGATGAGTTTTGCTTCCGGCAAACCGATGGACGTCGCTCCGCATCCGCACATCGGTCTTCAAACCGTATCGTGGTTGCTCTCGGGTGAAGTCATGCACAATGACAGCACGGGTGGTGAGGGCCTTCTGCATCCGGGAGAACTTAACTTGATGACGGCCGGAGCCGGCATCGCCCACGCGGAAGAAACACCCCCAGCGCAGTCTGGAAAATTGGACGGCGTTCAACTTTGGGTGGCTTTGCACGACGCTTACCGGCATTCGGAGCCATCATTTACGCACTACTCAGACATTCCGGTTGCCGAATTGTCAGGTGGACACGTTACGGTAATCATGGGCGAGCTGGCCAATCTGCGCTCACCCGCAAAAACGCTCTCTCCGCTCGTCGCATCGCAGGTTGTTATCTATAAGGGCGCCGAGCTTGAGCTCCCGCTCGATCCAGCTTTCGAACACGCATTCGTTATTCTCGATGGCGACGCGTCCTTCGAAAAACAGCCACTGCCACCCGACACGCTGCACTACCTGGGCATCGATCGCGATGAATTATCGTTTTCTAGCCGGGAAGGTGCACGCGTGCTGCTTCTCGGCGGGCCTCCTTTTGGTGAAACTCTTTTGATGTGGTGGAATTTCGTCGCGCGAACCGCCCAGGAAATTGAAGATGCCCGAGAGGATTGGGCGCAGCACCGCCGTTTTGGAGATGTGAAGGCATACCGGGGACTTCGATTGGAGGCCCCGCCGCTTCGTCTGCGGCTAAAACCTTAGCTTCCGACTAATGCGCACGGCGCAAAATTCAAGTCGGCCGCACGCGCTCTCAGGCGCCGTTCCCAGTATTCCGGGGAGACTTCACTGCTTTCTTTGGATCCACACTCTTGTCGACGGTGATCGCGAAAAAAGGCGTGAACATCTCCTCCCAAGTCATATTGCCGAAATAAACGGTCCTGTTCGGGTCGGGATTGAACTTATTGTTCGCCGAATTGTCATAGTGCGCGACGACGACCATTTTGGTGCCTTTCGGAACCTTAATCGATTCCGTCAGATCGTAACCGAGCTGCCAATTGAAATCGTAGTGGGGGACGTTCAATACAACCTGTTCCCTCCCGTCGGGAAAGACCAGCTTGTATATCATATCCTTGCCACGCACATGCATATGCGGCGACATCCAATGCAACTCCGCGTCCACCAGGAACGTGAACTCGGCCGGTTCCGGCTCATAGTTGGAGGCGTTGGGTGGAATCGCAAAATTCCTGGGATCTGTTGCATTACCGGTCTCAATCAACCGGCGTTGTGGCGGTTCTTTAGCAATCGTGAGACCCACTTCCGGCCGGTCGGTGGCTGCGACACCGTTCGGAGTGTAATGGATACTCCATGAGAGATCGTAGCCTGCTGGGACCATCAGCGCCGCGTTGTAAGGCCGAAAATCAGAGAGGGCACGTCCGGGCACGTAACAGCTAATGTTCTGCTCCGCATTAGTGTCACCAGTGGCAGCATTGGGAGGAATGTTGTCTCGAACGCGAGTAGCGACTTCGCGGCCTCTTCCATCGGCCGTCGGAAGCAGAACTTGGCGCGCTGACGGAGCTGCCTCGGCCCCCGTCTCGTCGCGCTGCTTGTCCACCCAGAGGAATGTGCTGTACACCGTGTCCGGTCTGTGCGGAACAAAAGAAACACATATGTGATGCGTGACGCCCAACTCACTCGGTTTGATCTCGACGGAGGTTATCCACGTGTCTTTGGTGAAACCGGTCGGCGTTACCAGTGTCATCCATTCAATCACGTTCTTGGCAGGAGCCGTCGGCACAGTGTACGGCACTCCCTTCAATACGACGTCTGGCTTCGTCGTCCATCCGTTTTCAGGCCATTGGACCGCAGGCCGTGCGTCGTTGGGATCGCCCTGTGGAGCGCCGCTGTCTGCCCATTGCACGATTGTGTCGATTTCTTCCTGTTTCAGCGAACGGTCGTTCGAAAAATGACCATACTGGGGATCGGCGAACCAAGGCGGCATCTTCCGCGTAATGACCGCCGCTTTCATGGCTTTGGCCCACGGACGCGTGGTCTCGTAAGTCAGAAATGACATTGGCGCAATATTCCCCGGCCGATGGCAGGTTTGGCAATTCCGCTCGAGAATCGGAAGGACGTCTTTATGGAATGTGACGACGCCGGCTGCTGACGCTTCAGCACACATCATAAACAGAACAGCAGCTGCGGATCCGACGAGCCAAACTCGTGTACCCATGTTCGCTCCTATGTCCACTTTTTTGTAACACGTTAGCACGTTTGCGTACGAAAACATAACTCTTCGCGACGATTTTGTTCGGACGACTTACCGAGCGCGGTACCACAAAGAACAGCGGGCGCGAAGCTCACCCGACTGAAGAAGGACGGGTTCCCAAGCACTAGCCGCACATGTTGCCGAGAAGGCCGCGGCCACCGCAGTAGCTGACGTCCTGGAGCTGGATTTCGACCCCGTCGGGGGCGTCAACCAGGATCTCGGTGGTCGCGCCCTCTCGCAGCCTCGTCCGCGCGCTCACGCCATGCTCGGCGAGCCTCGCCTTGATTTGATCGGGAACGAACCCTTGGACGCCGAATCCTATGTGCGGCCGGAAGACTGCAGGTCCACTTCCCTCGAGCAACGCGATGAACTGCGGTCCGGACCCGATCCGGAGGATCGGAATCGGAGGTCCCTCATATCCGGGTGTTCGCGGTCCTCCCTCTGGCTCCTGGTATGTCTGCCGCTGCATGTCGGTCAGCCTCAGATACCATTCGAGCGTGCGCTCCACATTCGGCACGATCAGCCTGACATG
Source organism: Acidobacteriota bacterium (assembly GCA_003222815.1). Lineage (GTDB taxonomy): Bacteria > Acidobacteriota > Terriglobia > 20CM-2-55-15 > 20CM-2-55-15 > 20CM-2-55-15. The sequence continues at coordinate 5,787 of QHXC01000351.1, forward strand.
GTTCAGCGTTCGGACCGGGATCGGCGGGGGGCTGCCCGGCAGACGAGCCGTTTGGGCGGCGGTGTCGCACACGTCACCAAGAAATCCGCCTCCGCCGCAAGCGTTCACAGGATTGAACTGAAGCGGAAAGCCGTCCGGGTCGTCGAAATTGACGCCGTTTATGGTCTTACCCTCCCGAAGAACTGCCTGAGCGGGAGCCTGCATTTCCGAGAGAGCCCTTAGAATTCTGTCGACATTGAAATCCTCGACTCCCCAACAGAAGTGCGGACGTC
>QHXC01000352.1 GCA_003222815.1 Acidobacteriota bacterium
GCTTCTCCATCCTGGAGGGTCGAGGACTGTGGCATTGTTTTCCATAGGTCGCGTAGAGCCAAGGATTGTGGGTGGAGGGGTCGCCTACGGAATACCTATACGTGTTTCCCAGATCCCATCGATCCAGTATCACTCAGGCCGCTTCATAAGGCAGGAGGAAATCCAAATGACGCTGAAAGGACATTCCTAGTGTACGTGCTGGCTGGTGATAGAGCAAAGCAAATCGCCCATAGTGGGATCTTTTGGGGGAATCTAGCCGCGAATTACGCGAATGGCGCATTGAAACTCTCTTACGCGCCATTCGCGTAATTGGCGTAATTCACGGCAGTCATCAAGCCCGAGCTCGTGGAAGGAGTCGAACCGCGTTGTCGCGTGTCGGAAAGCTTTACCGAAAGACCTTGTCAAAGGAACTAGAACTTATATCCTCGTTACACAAGGAGAGCCTATGGCGATAGGTCAATTAGAGCGGCGGCAATTCATCGCAGGTCTGGCCGGCCTCGGAGCGAGCATCTTACTTCCAAGCAGCAAATCCCCGGCACAGGCCCCCGCTGCCAATGCGCGCCGCATCGATGTTCACCACCACTTTGGTTCACCGGCATACGTCCCGGAAACGACTATTGAATACAACACCGATGTAAGCCGGACCATTGTGAGCTTGATCGTCAGCGGCGCGGCCGCACGAACCCCTGACACTCGTTACATCTTGTCGCATGGCGGCGGCACGATAACAGCCCTGACCGGGCGCTTCCTCGGCGCGGACGCCAGCGCGGATAACCTCGCAAGAACTCCGCCGCCGAACTCCAGGCTGTATCAGTTACGGCGTTTCTATTACGATACTGCGGCATCGACGAATCCGGTAAATATACAGTCGTTAAAGATGCTGGTCGGCGTGTCGCAAATTGTATTCGGCACGGATCATCCATTCGGCAATAGCGCCAACATCGCGGCAGCGCTACAAAAAGTCGGTCTGACAACGGATGAACTTCGAGGAGTGGATCGGGAAAATGCCCTCCGGATTCTGCCCAAGTATCGAAGTTGAGTGACAGCGAGTCGGATTCCCCTCCCATACTACTATCGCCGGGTTTCTTCGATTTTTGCGAAGGTTTTAGCCGCGAATTGCGCGAATGATTTTGGTTGCGGCTACGCAGCGCAGTGCAAACGGCGGATTGACATTCCCAGGCACTTTGCTAAACTGGCCCGACTTTTAGACTTTTTAGAAAAATAGGGTGATGGGGGAGTGAAAGTCCCTCTCTATCTAATGGGAGGATCGATGAAAACAATCCTGATTGCTTTGTGCATTGCGTTCCTTATTCTTGCGCTGAATTCGTCCACGGTCTGGGCGCAAGCGACGGCTCAAATCAGTGGCAGCGTGAGAGATCAAAGTGGCGCGGTTTTGCCGGGCGTCGAGATTATTGCAACGCAGACCGACACGGGCGTGTCGCGAAATACAGTGACGAATGAAACCGGAGTTTACGTGCTCTCAAACCTTCCGCTTGGTCCTTACAAGTTGGAAGCGGCTTTGCCGGGATTTCGCACGTTTGTTCAGACGGGAATTGTGCTGCAGGTCAACAGCAGTCCAATGATCAATCCGGTGTTGGAAGTAGGGCAGGTGACGGAGCAGATCGAGATTCAAGCGAACACGGCCATGGTGGAAACACAGAACGTCGGCGTCGGGAAGGTGATCGAGCTGCAGCGCATTATGGACTTGCCGCTCAACGGGCGTCAGGTCACCGACCTGATCGGCGCGGCTGGCGCGGCAGTGACAACGAACACCAGTCACATGAACTTCCTGATTGGCACGACCATGCCGATGCCATTTCCGGATGCGGCGCAGGAGTTCAAAGTCGAATCGAACGGTTTGTCGGCGCAACACGGGAATTCTGCGTCAGTCGCCGTCGTGACCAAGTCCGGCACAAATGAATTGCACGGCGATCTTTTTGAGTTTCTTCGCAATGACTTGTTCAATCCCACGTCCTATTTTGCGGCAGTGGACCCATCCACGGGTAATAAGGTCAAGAGCACGCTGAAGCGGAACCAGTTCGGCGGGACTCTGGGAGGGCCGATAGCGAAAAGCAAAATATTTTTCTTCGCCGGCTATCAGGGCACAACTCTTCGTCAGGACGCGGTCAACAGCCAGCAGTTCATTGTTACGCCGGCCATGTTAGCGGGCGACTGGACGGCATTCGCGTCGGCTGGCTGCAATGCAACAGGAGCAAAGACGTTGAGAGCACCGTTCGTCGGCAATCGGATCGATCCATCGCTTTACAGTAAGGTTGCAGTCAACATTGCAAATCGAGTCCTCGCCAGCCAATCGGCGCCGCCGGACGCTTGCGGATTGGTGACAGTCGGCGCGCCGACACAACGAAACGATCACGTGTTTGTCGGGAAGGTCGATTATCAGAAGAGCGCCAAACACTCGCTGTTCGGACGCGTTTTGTTCAACAGCCAGTATCAACCGGACAGCGGCACGCTCACCGAGAACCTGTTGCCTGCGGTTCAGGGCACTGACGCCCTGGCCAGTTCATATGCTTTCGGTGATACATTCCTGATCGGCACCAGCACGGTTCAGGCATTCCGTCTGGCTGCCAATCGGGTCGCGAATCACCAGTACGCCAAGCAGTATTTCTCGCTCTGCGATGCCGGCGCAACGGACATCTACTGCGGATACACGCCGAAATGGATGTCGGGGTGGACCATAACTGGTGGATTTGGAGGTTTAGGCATCCAGGTTCCGACGGGAACCTATTGGATACCGACGCAATACCAGTTGAATGACGACGTGAGTACGGTTCGCGGAGCCCACCAACTTGCTTTCGGTGTCGGCGCAATCCACGGCCGAGTCAATCAGCGAGCGAACTTCCTCAGCGGCGGGTCGTTTACTTTCAACGGAACGGCAACGGGACTGGGCATGGGTGACTTCATGCTCGGAAAAATATTTACCTTCCAACAGGGTACACCCAACAAATTGGAGATCCATGAAAAGCGGTTCGACCTTTATGTAACGGACAAATGGAATGTCACCCGGCGATTGACGGCGAACTACGGCGTTCGTTGGGAGCCATTTTTCCCGCAATCGGTTCCGGATCAAGGCTCGGTGCCGGGACCGGTGTACAATTTCAATCACGATAGGTTTATCAAGGGCGTTTACAGCAGCGTCTTCACGAATGCACCGGCCGGCTTCTATTACACCGGCGATCCCGGTTTTCCAGAACGAACCGGCATCCGTACGCAGTGGGGAAATTTTGCGCCGCGCCTGGGACTGGCCTGGGATGTGAAGGGCGATGGCAAGACCTCGGTTCGTGCATCTTATGCCTTCGGCTATACGTTCCTGTCGGGCATATGGCGCGAAGACACTGCCGGTTCCATTCCGTGGGGGGGACGCGTGTCCGTCACGAATCCACCGGGCGGATTGGATGCTCCATGGAAAGGCCTTGGAAATCCATTCCCATACACGCTCGACAAGAACGCGCCTTTTCTGCCGGCTGGATTGTACCTCACCAACCGGCCGGACCTGACGACGCCGCAAACCTATTCATGGAGCCTGTCCGTTCAACGTCAGGTTGCGGAGAACTGGCTCGTTTCGGCAAGTTATCTCGCTACACGTGCAATGCACATCTGGACTCAGAACTCTGTCAATCCCGCCATATTCCTCGGACTCAGCCCGTGCACGCTCAATGGCGTGAGCTACCCAACGTGCTCAACGACGGCAAACACCGACGCGCGCCGTCTTCTGACTCTGGAGAGGCCGCAGGACGGGGCTAAGATCGGCCCGCTTGCGGAGTTCGATGATGGCGGCACATCGATCTATCACGGCATGTTGCTGTCCATCGAGAAACGCGCCGCTCGCGGCCTGACATTCACCGGCAACTACACGTTGTCCCATTGCATCAGTCCATATGCCGATATCAACTCGAATGGCCCGCCGGCAAACGAAACCTACACGAAACCCAATGACCGGGATTTCGACCGGGGGAATTGTCTGTCGGACCGCCGGCATATTTTCAATTTCACTGCGGTCGCGGAGACGCCGAAGTTTTCCAATCCTACGATGCACATGTTAGCGGAGGCCTGGAGATTGTCGGGAATCTATCGATGGTCGTCGGGTGTTCCGGTCAGCGTCGTCAGTGGCACAGACCAGGCGCTGAGCGGCACCAGTCTCCAACGGGCGAATCAGATACTGGCGAATCCTTATAAGGACAGATCGAATCGTCCCTATGCCCAATGGATCGACCCGGCGGCATTCGCGGCGCCGGCGCTGGGCACGTATGGCAACGTAGGCTGGAACAGTCTGTTCGGCCCAAGCACGTGGTCGTTTGATATGGCCCTGTCCAGAACATTCAACGTTCACGAAAGGCAACGATTTGAGGTCCGGGCCGAAGCGTTCAATGTGACGAACAGCTTCATACCGATGGGGCTCAGCGGGGCTCCCAGCACCGGAAACACCACAAATGCCACCAACTCGCTTGCGCTGAATAGCAACACGTTTGGCCAGATCCGAACCGCTCAGCCTCCACGGGTCATGCAGTTCGCGTTGAAGTACGTCTTTTAGCTGACGCCTGTGCGGCGGATCTGCCTAGGACGGCTGGTAGGCCCGTCAAGAACCTGTCGCGACGTGACGTGATAAGGCGCGATGTGGCGTCCGGGCTGAGGTTCAGCCACTTCGAGGGAGTTCCGTACGGCAAATTCGCATATCCAGGAGAACCCAAAATGAAATTGCGTCTGGCTGTGAGTTTCTGTCTCGTCATTATCTTCGCTTCGACCTCGCTTGGACAAAAACCCCCGGCGATTGAGGCTTCGTTGGGATACAGCTTTCTGAGAGAACGGCCGACTTTTAACCGTCACGGGTGGGTTGCTTCTGCGGCTGGAAACGTCAATAGCTGGTTTGGCGCCAAGGGTGAGATCGGAGGCAATTATACTGACATTGTCCATCATGACGCCCATTCGTTTCTGGCGGGCGCACAATTCAGTGCCCGCAGGAACCCGACTGTAACCCCATGGTCTCACTTTCTCCTGGGTGTGGTGCGGACCGGCCAGGGCGCAAGGCTTGTCAACTTCCAAGATGTGATTTTCGGAGGGCCTCCTGTGTTCCTGCCAGTAACTCGATCCGATTTTGCTATCCAGCCGGGAGGCGGCGTCGACCTTTGGCTGCAGCCAACGTTGGGAATACGACTCGGCGGTGATTACCGCCGCCGTTTCGGGCTTCCGTTCGTGGATAGAGACTCGTTTCGATTGCAGCTTGGAATCGTGTTCAGAACGCCGACCCAATAGGATGTTTCGCGCTTACGTTAGCCCGCGTTATCCCACTGTTTCGAATTAGAACAAGTACTTCAATGCGAACTGCATGATCCTCGGGCCTCCCGATGTGCTGCCTGCCCCCGCTGTGCAGCCTGTCGTACTGGCGCTTGACGCACTGCAGAGAATCCTGCCGAAAGTATTCGGATTACTGAAGGTGACTCCGGGATTACCCGGGCGGAGGCTATTGGTGACGTTGAACGCCTCGGCCCGGATCTCGATCCTCTGGCCCTCTCGAATTTGGAATTGCCGCGACACAGCCTCATCCCAGTCCCAATATCTAGGACCGACGGCACTGTTGTTGCCTACATTCCCGTAGGAGCCCTGAGCCGGTATGGCGAACGCTGCAGCATTGAGGTAGGTGGACAGAGACTTCCGGTCGCCATAGGGGCTATCGAGTATTTGATTCGGACGTTGTGTCCCAGTATTCCCCTGAAACCCGTTCAAGGCTTGATCGTTGCCCAGGAGGATGTTCAGAGGCTGTCCGGACCGCGCGCTGAAGATTGTTGAAAGCGACCAGCCCGAGCCGAGAACGTGCAATGTCTTGTTGGAAAAATTCGGCGTTTGAAGAACCGTCGTCAGGTTGAAGATTTGCCGGCGGTCCTGCGCGCAATCGCCGACGTCCAGGTTCCGATTGACAGGGCCGTTGTTCTGGTAACTCTGATGGACGTAGTTCGCGCCAGGGTTAAGCAACGTGATAACGGGCAGCCCAATGCAGTGAGACCACGTGTAATTCGCATTGACGTTGACCTTCTGGCTCGGACGCCAC
>QHXC01000353.1 GCA_003222815.1 Acidobacteriota bacterium
ACCTGCTCCCAACCTAGGATTAATCGTTTTTTCCGACCAATGCCAGTATACAACACGGACTGGGCACAGGCGGCGGCGTACGGACGCCAGATTTATGATGGGTTTAGCGATACTTCGTCACCAGGGAGAACCGATCGAAGACGTTCCGGAAGATCGTGAGATACTCGTGAAGGCCGCCGGCAAGAACGGTCTCGATCCGGGCGGATTCGGTGAAAGCGGTGAACGATGGAGCTCCACAGTGTATTCGGTACTAGGAAACCTGTAATCGGAATGCTGCACGTCCCGGCGCTGCCCGGCTCGCCGCGAAACGAGCTCAGTCTCAACGCCATCATCGATTGGGTATTGACGGACGCCAACGCCTTGGCCGGCGGTGGTACCGATGGATTGATCGTCGAGAACTTCGGCGATGTCCCATTCTATCCGCGACAGGTGCCGCCGCACACGGTGGCGTACATGACAGCGTTGGCCGGTGAGGTCAGGCGCCGTTTCAAACTGCCGCTCGGCATCAACATTCTGCGGAACGACCCTGCGAGCGCCCTGGCGATTGCAGCGGCCGTGGCGGCCAATTTCATCCGCGTGAACATCCACACCGGCGCGAGGCTTACGGATCAGGGAGTGATCCAGGGAACGGCGCATAAAACTCTCCGTTACCGCAAATTGCTCGGCTGCGACGTGAAAATATTCGCCGACGTCGATGTGAAGCATTCGGCGCCTGTGGCTGCTCGCGAATTGGGAGACGAGGTGGAAGAGATAGTCTCGCGCGGCTGCGCTGACGCGATCATTGTTACCGGCTCGGCTACCGGCAGGCAGACTGCCCACGGAGACCTGAAGACAGCCAAACAGTCTGCAGGCGGAGCACCTGTGATCGCAGGCAGCGGAGTCGATCTGACGAATATGGGGGGCGTTCTCGAGGTCGCGGACGGCCTCATTGTTGGGACCGCATTCAAGCTCGACAGTGTCACCAGCAATCCGGTGGAAAGCGAACGTGTGCGCGCATTCATGGCGGCAGTGCGCACACTGCGGCATGATTGAGCTTTCAATCGGCAAAGGGTACGCGTGATATCGCTACACGAAGAGCTTGATGGGCTCCAGGTCGCCTTTAACTGGATCGAGTTTGTATCCCATGGACTCGAGCCCCAGGACGCCCAATAGAGTCTGATCGCCTTCCTCTGCGAAGATGACCAAGCTGCCACCGGGTCGATCTTTGTAGAAGAGATATACTAGCCCGACTTGACGGCGAATTTCGTCACCGTTGGCGAGAGTGAATGTCTGCTCCATCACCGGATCGACGCCGATTTCCTCCAGAATCGTGCGAGGAACCATGGTGTAAAAACACCCGGAGTCGACTAGAAACTCGACTTCACGCCCGCGACTCCGGTCTGCCGGATGGGCAACAAAAACTGTGAGGTAAGTGAAACCCGTTTGTAGTGGTCTCCCAAGGATCGCGAAGGGCAACCCAGAATACCACGAAACCCTCAGCCGTAAGCCGGCCGTAGCCATGCTGAATAACGTCATTCCCTGGATTCCCACGTCATCGGGTATCGCTGAGTGCACATGGATCATGGCGGTTGCGTATTGGTGATTGCTGGTTGGCGATATGAGGAAAACTGAGTCACTACCTGTTTGGCAATTACTTTGACAAAAAAGTGACGGCTATGTTCATATCAGCCATAGCGATACGGACAAAGCAAATCGCGATCTCGCCGAAGGGCTGGATTGTGGGTGGCTCCACCGGAAATTCGATTGGCGTTTGGAGCGTCTTCGATGATGGCGATGTCCCTCCCCGCTGGAAAATTCCAGTTCGGCAGATGACGGGACTGAACGTCAACGGAATTGCACTCAATTCTAAACATCGAGAGCTCATGGTCCCGACCGGTAATGGAAACACGATCATGACGTTTTACTTTCCGGAAGTTTTCTAGACGCTTAAAGGGAGGCTTATGCGCATAGGGAGAAACAGCCGCCGACGGGCAATCCTGGCGGGAGTCGTGGTGATCGCAACGGGCACCTTCTGCTGGACCGCCGTACAACGACTCCAATGGGAGACGACTTCGGAGCTGTCCGCGGGTTCTGCTCGATTGGTTTCCGTGGAACAGTTGCCTGATTCAGAATTCTGCGCATCGGGGGAGGCCACCAGTGCCATTGCCACTCTGAGTCGAGAGTTCCAGGATAACAATCTGTTTACCGCGCTGGGGGAGACCGCCGTGCATGCGGAGGACACCGTCGAAGTGACTCGTCCTCCAGTCCGCATGATCCGGGATACGTATCCCATTTACAGCTCCATCGCCGTCGATCCTATACGCGACGAAGTGGTGCTTCAGGATACGAATCAGTTCGGTATCAAGGTATTCAATCGGCTGGACAATACACCACCAAACGTCGATGCGACCAAGCCCAAGCGCGTGATCGAGGGTCCGGACACCAAGAACGAGTACAACAATGGCCTCTACATTGACCCGAAGAACGGCGAGACTTACAACCTGGCAATGGATACAGCCGACGCCATATTCACGTTTCGTGCGGGAGCCGAGGGGAACACCGAGCCTATGAGAATCCTGAATATTCCTCATCGCGGCTTCCAGATCGCCGTCGATGAAGAGAAGCAGGAGGTTTACTCCACGAACCAATATCCTCCCAGGTTGCTGGTATTCCGTAAGGGCGCTTCCGGAAATGAAAAGCCGCTGCGCGTTATCGAAGGGACGCACACGGGACTGGCGGACGTCCACGGCGTCGCCGTCGATGTGCAGAGGAAACTGATCTTCGTCGGCAATTGGGGCAATTACAGTAACTACAAGGTTGCGGGTTCAGGCAAGTTCCTTCCGCCGTCCATTACGGTCTACCCACTCGATGCCAACGGTGACGCTGCGCCGTTGCGCACGATTCAAGGCCCAAAGACCACGTTGGACTGGATGGGAGCCTTCTCGCTGGATCCGGAAACCGGCAATCTGTGGGTCGCCAACGACGTCGGCAATTCGGTCCTCGTCTTCCGCGGTACCGATAATGGCGACGTGGCGCCGATCAAAGTCCTCAAAGGAGACAAGACCGGTTTGGACCATCCCGCAGGCATCTCGATCGATACCAAAAATAAAGAGGTGTGGGTGTCCAACATGGGTAACTCTTCGGCGACGTGTTACTCGCTCACCGCGAATGGAAACGCAACGCCCGCCCGCAAGATTCGCAGTGCGCCTCTCGGCTGGAAATCCTTGAAATTCGGCAAGCCGCAGGTGGTGGCGTATGACAGCAAGCGGGAAGAGTATCTGGTACCCAACTGAGTGAACACGCCAGTAATTATGGCTTACGCCAGGTTGGCGAAAGAAAATATGGTTCCCGTAAGAATTCTGGAAGGTCAAAAAACTCAGATCAGCCGGACGATGCACTCTATGGAATACGATCCGGTTCACGACGAACTCGTCGTGAACAGTCCCTTGACGCAGTCGATCCTCACATTCAAGGGAGGGTCCGGCGGAGAGGAACCGCCCGTTCGAGTGATATCGGGGCCGAAAACTCAGATACAAGGTACGGATTACGACGGCAACGATAAGATGGCCATGGATACCGTTAATGGTGAGATCTACATCGGCGTCGCCACAAGCGGGGGTCCCGGTAAAGGTGTGGTCCTGGTATTTGACAGGACCGCAAACGGAGACGTGGCGCCCAAACGGATTCTCGGTGGGCCCAACACAAAGTTTGCATTCCCCACACCCAAGGGGCAGGGCTTTCCACACATGGCGGTTGATCCGGTCCGCGATCTGCTGATCGTGAGCAGCCGCGGGGCTCTGTTGATTTTTGATCGTACTGCCAGCGGAGATGCCACGCCGAAGGCCGTCATCGCGGGGCCGAAGACCCTGCTCGGTGGTGGTGGCGGCCTGGTCAAGGTTAATCCGGAGAATGGCATGGTCGTGAGCAGCTGCGCGCAAGGATCCATCTGTGCGTGGAACATCAACGAACCGGGCGACGTTGCTCCACGCTTTAAAATCCCGGTCGAAAAGATCACGGGAATCAACTTCTCGGGACCTACTTTGAATCCTATGTATAAAGAGGTCATCGTAACGAGCAGCAGTCGAAACCGGATTGCAACGTTTTACTGGCCGGAAATATTCGACAAACCGTAACGGTTGGCGGAAAACGTTGCTCCCGAAACGAGCGATACAACCCTAGCGACGGGCTAACGCCCTGAGAAGTATGCGCATTTATTCCTGCTGAACGCGTGCGCGGAGCAGCTCGGCCTTCGGCAAGAGCCTGCAAGACATCACTGGAGCTCCGAAACTCTCGTTCACCGGTTTGGAGCGAACCATGCAGATCGCATTGAAGTACGTCTTCTAAGCGGCGCCCCTGCGGAACCAGCGCCGCAGGACCAATGCAACGGTGACGGCCAGGAAGATGACAACGGCGGTCCACACCATCAGGTTCCAGATCGTCGAGGGATCCACTGCGCGCGCCTCCTTATAGCTTTGCTGAACAACGACTACAAACCCGGTGTTTCCAACCGATGCAAACCCGGCAATCCAACGCCCTT
>QHXC01000354.1 GCA_003222815.1 Acidobacteriota bacterium
CGTTGTCCCGCCGATTGCGGCCATCATCGCCGGAATCACGCTCATCGGGCTTCCGATCGGGCTGCTGACGCTTGCGCTTTGGGTTGCCGCGGGCTATCTGGCGAAAATTGTGGTCGCCGCGTTTCTCGGACGATCGCTGTTGGGCGCCCAAGGCGGCCAACAGCCATCGTTGGCGGTGGTATTGCTCGCAGGCCTGTTACCGATTTTCATTGCCATCAATCTGCCGTTCATCGGCGGCGTGATCCACTTTCTCCTGATTCTGCTCGGATTGGGCGCGCTGGTGACGATGATCTACCGGATGCCCTTCTGGCGGTCCCCTCAGGGCGCTTGATGGTCGCCCCCCTCGGGACGGGGCATGAGATACAATTACGGCCTTCGGAAATTATCCAAAAGGGAGCTCACGATGACAGATGAACTCGTAGCTGTGCTTGATCAGGAAGCGCGACCTACGGATGCCGAGGGCAAGTGGCCTGAGCGGTGCATCAAGATTTTGGCCGAATCCGGATTGCTGGGGCTCACCATGCCGGCTGACGCCGGCGGCGGAGGCGCAGGAATGCGAAAGTTCGCGGAAGTTACGGAAAAAATCGCGGAGCATTGTGCATCCACGGCAATGATCTATCTGATGCACGTGTGTGGCGCCCAGGTGATCGCCGCCTCATCGTCACCGCGACGAAACTATCTCGTGAAACAGATCGCATCCGGTAAAGCCGTTGCAACGCTCGCCTTCAGCGAGAAGGGGTCGCGTAGCCACTTCTGGGCGCCCGTCAGCCGCGCCTTACGCAACAGTCGTGGCGTGGTTCTTAATTGCGACAAGTCGTTCGTCACAAGTGCAGGTCACGCGGATTATTACGTCGTGTCCTCTGGCTCCCTGGACGGCAAAACCGTGATGGATTCCACGCTGTACCTGATCGAGAAGAATACTCCCGGCATCGAGTGGAGTGCAGCTTGGGACGGCGTCGGGCTTCGCGGAAATGCCAGTAGCGCGATGCTTATCCGGAAATGCCACCTCGACGAGAGCGCGAGACTTACCAACGAAGGCGAAGGATTTAACTCCATGATGGAAGTCGTACTTCCATGGTTTCAGGTCGGTAGCAGCGCCGTTTCCATCGGGATCGCCGAAGCTGCCTTCGCAAGTAGCGTTGCTCACACTGGCAGCGCCCGATTCGAGCATCTCAATGAGACGCTGGCGTCGAGCATTCCGGGCATTCGCGTGCGCCTGGCACGGATGCGTCTGACCCTCGATTCCGCTCGGGCATACCTGGACCATACGTTGACACGCATCGAGAAAGGCTCAGCGGACACGATGCTCTTTATTCTTGGTTCGAAAGCAATCGCCGCCGAAACGGCGCTCACCGTCACCGACGAGGCGATGCGTGCTTGCGGAGGCGCCGCATTCAGCCGCGATCTCAGCATCGAGCGAAACTTCCGCGACGCGCGGGCGGCGTCGATCATGGCGCCGACCACGGATGGACTTTACGATTTCATCGGCAAAGCCCTTGCGGGTTTGCCGTTATTCTAATTTTCCAGGAGAGTCAAAGTGCCGGATGTCATCAAAGTCGGAGTCGTCGCGTACGATCCGAAAGTTGTCACGATCTGGGAAGGTATCAAAGACTATTTCACGGCGAACCGCATCGCCATGGACTTCGTCCTGTTTTCCAATTACGACGCACAGGTGGATGCGCTGCTCGACGGCTGGATCGATATCGCGTGGAATACCAATCTCGCGTATGTGAAAGTGCACCGCCGGACGGACGGCAGGTGTGGAGTGCTTGCGATGCGCGACACCGATGTCGGTTTCACGTCAAAGATCATTGCCGGCGCGGAAACCGGCATTGAAAGCATTCGCGACCTGAAGGGTAAACGCTTTGCGTTGGGCAGTCGCGATTCAGGGCAGGCGGCAATTCTGCCGGCGTACTTCCTGAAGCAAAACGGAATCGACCCGGCAAAGGACCTCACTACGATCCGCTTTGACCTCGATGTTGGAAAACATGGAGACACCGGAACAAGCGAGGTCGAGGTCTTGAATGCCGTCACCACAGGCGAAGCTCACGCCGGCGCAATTGGCGACCAATACTGGGCGCGAGCGCTCGCCGAGAACGTCGTGCATAGTTCCAAGGTGCGTCCGATCTGGACTTCGCCGGGATACTGTCACTGCAACTTCACGGTGCGCGCCAAAGAAGACGAGCAGCGGTTCACGCGATGGACCGATGTCCTGCTCGCGATGGATTACAACAAGCCGGCCGACCGAAAGATCATGGACATGGAAGGCCTGAAGCGATGGATTCGGCCGCAGATGGACGGCTACCGTGCTCTCTTCGAGGCCGTGGATGACCTTCAATTCTTCAACTAGCATCGACGCGCAAAACCTGTCTGCCGCCGACGGCCTTCTAGTTCTGATCACGCGAGCGCTCGATAAGCTCAAGCCCGGCGAAGTTCTGGAGATCGTATCGGACAATCCATCTTTAGAACACGATCTGCCGGCATGGTCCAGGCTCATGGCCCATCGATGGCTCGGGACCATTCCGAAAGACGGGCGCCGGTCACACCGGATCGAAAAAGGATCCGTGCTTCGAGTGCTCATCGATCGCGAGCTCGATTGGGGACAGCGCGCCGGCATCAAAGATGGACGATTCGATACGCGCGATTGGCTTCTGGGCCACGCTGCGCAGATTCGAGAAAGAGCCGAACCGTCCGACGGATTCGCCCCGCGCGGCGCTGCGGTTGAAAGAGGAAGTCCTGATTTCTCTTTTGATGTCCTCGATCGAAATCAGGCGTGGAGCGAGAGCGCAGCGGAGTTCTACGAACAGGCAACGGCAGGACACTGGGACGGATCGCGAGATATTCCCTGGAGCGCGCTGCGCCCTCTGGACGAAGAGTTGGAACGCGCCATCTGCCAGCTCATGACGTTTCTCGCCGAGAACGAGTACTCGGCGCTCTACGTTCCAGCCAAATGGATCGCCCGCATCCACCCTCATTTTGCCGAGACCGTCCTTTTCCTTTCGACGCAGGTCCGGGACGAAGCGCGGCATATCGAGGTCTTTGTAAAGAGAGCTCTCGCCAACGGAGGCGGTCTCCAGTTCTCATCGGCCTCCACGCAGGCGTCGTTAAAATCTCTGTTGGACCAGGAGGATTTCATCCAGGCGAGTTTTCTGCTGAGCGTTCTCGGTGAAGGAACATTCCTGGACTTGCTGCGCTACATCGAAGCACACGCGCCCGAACCGGTGACGCGGGAGATCGCGCGGCGCACTCGTATTGACGAAACGCGTCATGTGCACTTCGCGTTGGACCACATCCGCCATGCGCTCCGCAGCGACGGGACATTAAAAGCGAAACTGCACCAGGCAATCACCGATCGGGCATCCCTTCTTTCCGGTGTGAAGGGATTGAATCCGCTTGTCGAAGAATCCCTCGTCATTCTGGCTGCGGGCGGCCTCTCGTCCGGGCGCCTGCCCTCCGGGATGAAAGCTCGCCGCCAACTTTACGAGACGATGCATGAAAACCGCATTCGCCGGCTCATTTCTATCGGTTTTCCCGACCGCGAAGCGGAGGACCTTTCCGAACTGCACACTCCGAATTTCATGTAGTGCCGCTAATTAGCTCCGGATTCGAGTGCCTTGGACGTTCGGCTAGGACCCGTTCTGGCCTACTTCCCGTATAAATATGCAGGACACTCTGAAATTGACGCGATAGGGGGTCTGCATGAAAAATGCAAAGTCGAAATCATCCAGTGGAGGAATCTTAGAACCGGTCTGGTGCTATCACTGCTGCATTCGAATCGCGCCTTCTGCTCTGAGAATCGTGTTTCATGGAAAGGATTACCACCGGGATTGTTTTGTGAAGCTTACAAGCACGAGCCCGAAATTCGGTAAGAACTAGCGTGGGCTAACTACAGAGCCTCCAGGCCGATCGCGAGGCCCCCGTGCGGTGGCATGCCAAGCTCGAACATTTTCAGATGGCTTTCGAATGATGCTGGAGAAAGGCCCCGTGCCATGATGGCGCGTTCCAGGTCCTGACGCCGGTGCAGACGCTGCCCACCTGTGGTGATTTCCAGCCCGTTGAGCAAAAGGTCGAAGCCGGCGGCGGATGTTTCCGTTCGTGGATACGTGTAGAATGGCCGGCTCGATAGCGGAAATCCCAGAACGAATACGGCCGGAATGCCGGTTTCCTGCTCCGCCATGCGGCAAAGTTGTCGTTCCGCTTCCGGGTCGAGATCGTCGACAACATCGCTCCGGCTGAATTCCAGGCGCAACCGTTCCAGGCACTCGGTGAAGTCCCAGATCGGCACGTCGATCATTGAAGGCAGAGGCGCCGAACGATACCTGGCAAGAGTCGACGCGTATTCTGTGTTGAGTTGCCGGAAGATGAATGTCAGAAGCTCGCGTTCGAGCTGGATCACATCCTCGGGACCGTCGATGAATCCCATTTCGAAATCCAGCGAGTAATACTCGGTCAAGTGTCGGCTCGTTGCATGCGGCTCGGCCCGATAGACATGGCCTGTTTCAAAAACGCGCTCGAATCCGGCTTGACGAAACGATTTCCGTAAAATGCTTCGCTGTCAGATATTGCCTGAAAGACTTGAGAATCGCTGCCTGGATCCGGAACACATCGCCGACCCAGTCGTTGCGCAGCGCCAGCGGCCTGTATTCGAGGCGGATATCCGTGCTGACGTCCGTGATATCTGACGAGGAATTAAACGGCAAGACGTTTGCCGCGCGATTCAATATCTTCGTACTTGTGATCTCGACTTCGATGCCGGTCTTGGCGCGATCGTCGGAACGGACGGCTCCGTGGATCTCGATAGCGTCATCCAACTTCAGGTGTAAATCGCGTAAGGACTCACTGCTCGCGACACACTGAGTTTCCCCTGTGCAGTCTCGAAGAATGATGAAAGTGGTTTTCGCAAGAACCCGGAGCCGGTAAACCCAGCCCCGAAGGATGACCGTCTTTCCGGCCCGATCGTGGAGTTCAGAAATGAAACTTCTGCGCACGGCTGACATGGCAAAACCGCCTTTCCTGAATTCATCGCTGGAACCACTAACTTCGTACAAGTGGCGGTGCCATCCAGCTTCCGGCTTAGTCGAGCCGGCGCTCCATTCTTGCGTCGGGGTCCCGAACGCTTTTCTTGCGGTGTCGTCGCAGGACGTTCTTCCCTACTCCGGTCTACCGTCGCCGGTTCCCATTTCAGGAAGACCTCTCGGAGGGGTCTCTCCTCGTCATCGAGTTCGAATCATTTCACCACGGTTTCCCAGAATTCGACAAGGGGGACGAGGGGTCGGACCACTCGTCCCCTTTGGCCGTCTATATGGCTATACTATTCACGATGTCCGTTATTCTCGGTCTCATGCTTCTACAGCAGCTCGAAATTGCGAGTCCGCCCCACGCTCCAATGGATACGGTGGCGAGCGGCATTGTGATCTTGGAGGGTGCCGTCAATCCGCAGGGCCGGCTGACGGACATACGTGTGATCCATGGAATGCCGCCCTTTATTCAGCCCTCACTTCAAGCGGTCAAGGATTGGACGTTTGCGCCAGTTCAAGGCTCTCCGCACGTGAGCGTAACCTTCTTCTATCGGGCGCGGAATATCTTCCCCGACAGTCCTTACGAGTTCAATCTACGCAACCCGTCCTGCGCCCTTCCCATACACGTCGTCAATCCAGGCTACCCCATCAATGCGATCGGAGAAGGCTCGGTGATCTTGCAAGTTCACACCAACCCACAAGGTGTGGTTGAAGGAGTCGACGTGATCCGGTCTGTGCCGTCGCTCACTGAGGCAGCGGTGCAGGCGGTGCGCCGCTGGACTTTCACCGGTGACGGTCCGGCAACCGGCGTTGTGGTGATTTCCTTCCTGAGGCCTGTGCTGCCTAAGCCATGACGGGAAGCCGGACAAGGCGCCCGACCTTGAAAATCGGTAAAATTTACCAGGAAACATGGTCATCGTCACGTATAACATTCACAAGGCCCGCGGCATTGATGGCCGCGTCGCCATCAAGCGCATTGCCGATGTATTGACCGGGCTCGATGCCGACATCGTCGCCTTGCAAGAAATCTTTTCGACTTGCGATTCGCGCGATGGGCAGATGGAAACGCTTGCGTCGGTCATGGACATGCATGCGGCATTTGGCTGCACTCGACATCACCGAGGCCGACCATACGGGAATGCGATTCTCAGCCGCTGGCCTATCCTGGAATGGCAGGATATGGATATTTCGTGGGCACACCGTGAAAAACGCGGCTGCATCCGAGCCGATCTGAAGACACCGGGGGGAACATTACACGTTTACAACATCCACATGGGAACAAGCTATTTCGAGCGGCGTCATCAAGTGCGCAATCTTCTTTCTTCGAAACAGCTTCATGAGGACATCGTTGGCCCTCGCGTCCTGGTTGGCGACTTCAACGAATGGATTCGAGGACTGACGACGCGCATGTTGTCGGAAAAGTTTGAGAGCCTGAATATGCAACTGCACATTCGGAAACGCCGCAGCTATCCAGGCTTTCTGCCGCTACTGCACCTGGACCACATCTACTTCGAAAAACCTCTGTACATCGAAAAGGCCGAGTTGATCCGCACGCGGCTGGCAAGAATCGCCTCCGATCACCTTCCGCTTCTTGCGGCATTTGGCTGGAGCTAGCGGCGGAAAAAGCCTCAAATGGGGACGTAGCCCTATGTCCCCATTTTTTACACGCAACCTGTTTTCCATATGGCTCTTCCGACCCAGTGCTCGTCTAAGTCTCAGGAGGTACAATCTGGCTTATGAGTTTGAAAGAGCGGTTGGTTCGTTTTCGCTCGTTCTGGCTTTTTCCGTTGCTTGCCGTCGTTCTCCTGTACGTCTCGTTTCGCCTTGAACCGCAAAGCCGGCCCGTAGCATTGCTTTGGCTGATTCCCCTTGGAGCGCTGATGTGGAGTTTGCTCGAATACGGTCTACACCGTTTTGTATTTCACATTCGGTTTGAGGTGCGGAACCAGAAACTGAAGGAGATTGTGAACGCATCACATCTCAGTCACCACGCGGCGCCGAGGGACCCCCGCAAGCTGTTGGTCCGTACGTCATATGGATTGGCAGTGTCGGGATTGCTCTTCGCGTTGCTCTACATTGCCTCCGGCAGCGTGTATTCAACGGTCGGAGTGCTTGCCGGAATTTGGGGGGGATTTCTCTATTACGAGTCGGTGCACTACCGAGTCCACCTGACCAGCTCGGCTTCAGGACTGCTGGCGTGGCAGCGTCGCGCCCACTTTTATCATCACTTCACGAACAACGAGAGGTGCTTCGGCGTAACGTCGCGGTTGTGGGACCACGTGTTCAGAACGCAATTGCCAGAGCCACAGCGGTAATCATCGCAATCGAGATCACGAGCTTCAGAACCATACCCGCCATTCGGCCCAAGAATGTTCCCCAACCTGCCTGCAGAGCCTCTCGCATATTTCTCCTAAGGTCGGATTCAGGGCAGCGGATTCTGCCAAGTTTATTTTTGCGCGAGCCCTCAGCTGGGCGTAGACGGGGGTGGTTCGTTCAACCGCCGAATAGATTCTAAGGGTAGCTTGAACGAACCACCCCGTCCGCGCCAAACAAGGTGCCTTCGGGCCATTTTTCTTGACGGCGTGGCCACCCCTCCTTTGCCAAGGAAGGGAGTTTTCGCTTCGTATAGGTTCATCCTGAATTCCTGGATCTCAGGAGCTCTGAAATTAGAGAAGGCTTGTCGTTTTAGTAATTGTTCAAACCCTACGCCCGTTTCCTGGACTCGTCAAGAACTCGCATCAACTTCAACTCATGTCGTTAGCACACGAGGGGGTGATTCCTGAGGGCCGGCATTCGTGGTATTCTTGGCTCCTCTCAATTCATGAAGTGGATTATGACCAGGAAAGCTTTCGGCCTTGTCGGCTTAGCCGCCATGCTGTTGGCGGCGCCTGCGTTCTCGCATCATTCCTTCGCCGTGTTCGATCAGTCGAAGGTGCTCCACATGGCGGGCACGGTAAAAGAGTTCGAACTCGTCAACCCGCATGCCTGGCTTCATCTCAACATCGTCAACGAAAAAGGTGACGTGTCGACATGGTCCTTTGAAGCCGGTTCGCCACGCAATTGGTGAAGGCAGAATCAATCACCGATCCAGGAGGCCAGAATGAAATCTTATGCAGTCGCCCTCAGTCTTCTATTAACAGCCGGAGCTGTCATCGGCCAAACCGGCAAGGAAAGCGTTGACACGCATGTCGCAGCGGCGAAGGCCGCTGCCAGACAGGAACACACGTCGTTATTGAATTTGTGTAGCGTACCGGAACCGCCGGCGGCCGCTCCACAGGGACAGCGGGCGGCAGCACAACCGCAAGGTCCTCCGGATCGTTCGCAATGGCATGCGGAGCCGGTAAAGGTATTCGACAATCTCTACTTCGTCGGCATGACGGAATATTCGTCTTGGGCCGTGAACACTTCAGACGGGATCATCATCATCGACGCGATCTTCGATTATTCGGTTGAAGATGAGATTGCCCAGGGCCTGCCGAAGCTGGGACTGGATCCGAAGAAAATCAAGTACGTCATCGTGAGTCATGGTCACATCGATCATGCCGGTGGCGCAAAGTATTTGCAGGATCATTTCGGGGCACACGTCATTATGGGAGGGCCGGACTGGGATCTGCTCGATCGTGATCGCGGCGCGTGGCCAAAACCAAAACGCGACATGGTTGCGGCCGATGGCCAGCGGCTCACTCTCGGCGACACGACGCTGACGCTATATCTGACGCCCGGCCACACGCTGGGCACGATCTCGACACTGATTCCGGTGAAGGACAATGGGAAGCCGCACCTTGCGGCCGAGTGGGGCGGTACAGGGTTCAACTGGCTACGAAACAGGACGACTTACATCACAGCGGATCGGCCGGACCGGTTTTGGTTCGAAACCTATGAGAAGTCCGCAAGCCGTTTCCGCGACATCGTCTCAAAGGCGGGTGCCGACATCATCCTGTCCAACCATACCAATACCGACGGATCCAAGAAGAAGCTGCCCGCATTGGCGAAGCGAAAAGCCAGTGATACTCATCCTTATGTAATCGGCAATGAAAGTGTGCAGCGTTTTTTGACCGTCGCCGACGAATGCGCCAAAGCGGGACTCGGCCGTCTCAACTAAAAAAGGGGATAGTGATGAGGAGAAAGACAGATCTGCACATACTCGTAAGAGTAGGAACAGCGATTGTTGGATTGATCGCATTGGGAAGTTGTCTAGTTTTGGCTCAGGGCTCCACGGGAACCATCTCGGGGGTAGTACACGATTCCAGCGGAGCGGTGATACCTGGAGTTACGGTTACCGCCAAGCACATCGAGAGCGGACTGACGCGCAGTGCCGTAAGCAGGGAGACCGGCGGATACATTTTTCAGCTTCTTCCGGTGGGCGCTTACGAAATCACCACAGAGCTACCGGGCTTCAAGCAGGAAATACGGCGTGGGATCAATCTGGTCGTTGGCCAGGAAGCGGTGGTGAATCTGACGCTGGAAGTCGGAACTGTTGCGGAGACAGTCACGGTGACGGGGGAAGCCCCCATCGTCAACACGACGCTTGCCTCCACCGTCGGATTAGTGAACGAGTCGCAGATTAAAGACCTGCCGCTGAACGGCCGCGGCTTCGACCAGCTGATGGCGGTCGCGCCCGGCACAGTCAATTACACCTCCAATGTGAATCTCAACGGCAACTTCTTTTCCGTGGTGGGCCGGAGGCCGGAAGAAAATACGTTTACGATTAACGGCGTGGAGTACGTCGGAGCGAATTCCGCCGGCCAACCGATCGGGCCCGCCGGCTCCAGCGGGCAGACCCTCGGGGTGGATGCGGTGCGGGAATTCAACCTGCTCCAGCACAGCTATGGCGCGGAGTATGGGAAACGGGCCGGTGGCCATGTCGTCACTGTGGTTTCGTCCGGCACGAACCAATTGCATGGATCTGCCTTCGAATACTTGCGCAACAGCGCTTTGGATGCCCGGAATTTCTTCGATGCCACCAACGCAGCCCCGCCATTCAAGCGGAATGAGTTTGGAGGGTCGTTGGGCGGGCCACTTAAGAAAGACAAAGCGTTCCTGTTCGGAAATTATGAAGGATTCCGGCAGCGGCTGGCGTTGAGCAGCGTCGCCATCGTTCCCGATCTGCAGTTTCGCCAGGGTTTGCTGCCTTGCTATCTCGCCTATCCTACTAGTGTGGCAAGCTCCTGTCCGGACCGCGGTGCGTTCGTCCCCGTTCCCAATCTGAAGCAGGGCATGCTGCCATTTGCCAACGCCTTCTGGCCCTCGGCGAATGGAAATGAGCTGGTCGTTCCGGCCGGGTTGGCCAATGCCGGCTTGCCCACGGGAACCGCCTATGCCATCTCGAATCCCAAGCAGGCGATCCGCGAGGATTTTGGCTTGACCCGGTTTGACTACAACGCGTCCAGTAAAGATTCGTTCTCGGTCAACTACCTGATCTCCGATGGAGACAAGATCGACCCGAGAGCAGACACGAATTTCACGCAGATCAGCCGCGCGCGCAGCCAGGTGGTCGCGTTGCAGGAGACGCACGTCTTCTCCTCCACCTTTCTGAATAGCTTCAATGGGGGCTTCACGCGCGCGTTTTCGCCAGTCTCAACCCCGCCTGCCGTGCCGATCCCGTCGAACCTTGCGTTCATCACGGGGCGGCTTCCCGGCCAGATCACCATCGGCGGCGGTGTGAGCACCGCGGCCGCGTCGGGAATCGTGGTGGCGAACGGGAACGATCCGACTCAAAATGCGTTGAATTTGTTTACCGGCAGCGACGATGTGCGCTTCACCAGGGGCAACCACTCCTTCAGCTTCGGCGGATGGTTGCAGCGCGTACAAGAAAACCAGAGCGGGCCGGCCCAGAACAAAGCCGGCACGGTCGCCTATCCGGCCCTGCTGGCTTTTCTCCAGGATTCTCCCACGGCGTTTAATGCCAACGTTGTGGTGACTCCGGTGGGCTACCGGCAATGGTTAGGGGCCTGGTACGTCCAGGATGAAATGAAACTGAAGCCGAATCTCACGTTCCGGTTGGGATTGAGAGACGAGATGACGAATGGCTGGAACGAGGTGAAGGGCCGGTGTGCCAACCTTGTGTTTGACAAAAGCACTGGGCTGCCACTCACCGATCCGTTAATCGGGTCCTCGTGCC
>QHXC01000355.1 GCA_003222815.1 Acidobacteriota bacterium
CCCAGACTGGGATGATTCAGCACGTTGAAGATTTCAGTGCGGAACTGCACGGCGCCGCTCTCGCCGAGCCACACCAGCGGAGTGTCTTTGACGACCGAGAAATTCCATGCGCTATAGTTAGGACCGTACATAATGCTGCGACCCGCATTGCCGTTGAACCCGAGATTTGGCAGCGCGAGCGCGCAGGGGTCATAGAACAATTGGGGAGTGCCCAGCGGTGTACCCGGAGCGATGACCCGGGCGGTGGACCCTGTGCCTAGCGTGCAGCCGATGGAACCGCCGCGAGTAAGGTTCTCGTGCTTGATTCCGGGAACCAGATCGGCGCGTCTCTGTCCTCCGTTGGTGCCGCCCGTGAGCGAACGCGAGCGCTGCGTGCTGCTATTGGGGTCAAACGGGAAGCCGCTGTTCCAGGTCAAGATGCTGCTGATCCACCACCCATTGGCGAGCGTGCCCCACCGGCCGGAAAGGTTGGAGGGGAAACGGTAAATGCCGTTGACGCGCCATCCGTGGCGTTGGTCAAACCCGGCCGAACCTTTATCGTGACTGGGGTTGGAGGGGTCGTCGCCAAAGTTGTTGCTGGTCACGCTGTTGTCCACTCCGATCTGGCTCTGGGTTGTATCAAGCGCGTGTCCCCAGGTGTAGGAACTTTGGAACTGGAAGCCGCGGCTGAACCTTCTTAGAACCGTGAACTGGAGCGAGTCATACCAAGAATTGGCTCCAGCGGTTTTGAACTCGACGGTATTCCAGGCCGGATTCAACCGTGGGTCGATCCCAGTGGCTGAGCCGGCTGGATTGGCGTCGGTGGCGCCAGCACCCCGCCAGCACTTCGGCCCGGTGTTCGAGGCGGCGGGAGTGGGCACGCGGGAATCGCAGATCGTACCTCGGACCACTCCAAGGGGAACGGTGGGGTTGCCCTCTTTGGTCTGCATGATATTGATGCCGCGGGAGCCGGCATAGGCTATGGTCAGACCGATCTGTGCCGGAAGCTGCCGCTCCACGGTGAAATTGTAGGAGAGCAGGTGAGGTTGCTGCAGGTGATAGTCCACGGTACGCAATTCGCTGCCCGCTGCTTCCGGTGGAATCGGTGGAAATGGACGAAAGATCAAGCCCTGACCCGGCGTGAGGTTGGAGACGCTTGAAAGGGGCGGCGTAGCCGAGGCACCGATGAAAAGCGCCGTTCCAAAAGTCCCCACGTCGTAGAGCAGCCCAAAGCCGCCACGGACGGCAGTGTGGCCATGGCCTCCGACATCCCACGCGAAGCCGAACCGTGGACTAAAATTTTTCTTGCTGGGATTGATAAACGGCGCGCCCAAGGTGACGGCTGAATCCCGGACGATGTCCCGGACTGCGGCGCCGTCGCCATGGATTTCCTTCGGTGTCGTAGCCATCTCGTAGCGTAATCCAAGGTTGAGAGTAAGAGTGGGAGTGACCCGCCAGTCATCCTGCAGGTAGAAACCGATGGTCTGATAGTCGTAGGTGCGGTTGGAGCTGGAGCCGGGCGTGAGCACCGTAAACTGAGTGGGCGCAGCCGTTAGGAAAGTGGTCAGATTCGGAAATGTCCAGTTGCCGCGAGGCGAGTTCCCGCCGTTGTTAGACATAAACTGGCGATAGAAATTCAGCAGCGTTCCGAATTTCAGCGAATGCGGGCTGAGGGAGTAGAAGATATCGCCGCTGGCGCTGATGATTCTCTGATTGAGCTCGACCGGAGTGGTGCCGGGAGCACTGCTGTAACCATCCACGGCAGTGATTCCTAAGCCTCCCATCGGCTGGCCCGGCGTGAAGGCGAGGTTCGAAGGGAGATCAATTGTGGACGTTGCGATGGAATGCGTCCGGCTAAAGGATCCCCGGAGAGTACCGAGCAGCTCCGGCGTAAAGATGTGGCTCTGAGAGAGCGTGACATATTGATTGCGGGTGGGGAACTCGGAAAATACCGCGTCAATCATTCCCTCTTTGAGGTCGTTCGAGTTGGTGATAGTGTATCGTCCGAAAAGGCTGTCCGAATTGGTGACGTTATAATCCGCACGGGCCTGGCCATAATCTTCGCTCTGCCTTTCCGTGTTGGCCTTTGAAAAGCGAGCCAATCCTCCGCCCAGGTCTTCCCCGTTCGGGGCGGGCCAGAATTGGAGATAGGACTTGACGGAGGCAGCGATCGCAGGCACCAGTCCTCCATCCTGCCGCGCCGCGAGCGACGGGATGGTATACAGTTCCGTGGTCGTGCGTGCCTGGCGCAGCCCTTCATACGTCATAAAGTAAAAGAGCTTGTCTCGCCGAACAGGGCCGCCGAGAGAAAAACCGAAATTATTGCGGCGGAATGGCGGCTTGGTGTTTCGGTCCGTCCAATTCCGAGCGTCGAGGGCGCTGTTGCGCAGAAAATGGAAGACTGAGCCGTGCACGTTGTTGGTTCCGCTCTTGGTGACGAGAGTCACCTGGCTGCCCATGTTCAAGCCATACTCGGCGCTGAAGGAATTCGTAACGACGCGGTACTCCCGAATGCCTTCCACGCCGAGCGAATTCTCATTGGAGCTGGAAGCGCCGGTGTTGTGCAAATCGTTCATGATGGTCCCGTCAATGGTGAAAAGATTGGAGCGCGTGGGGGCGCCGTTGCTGCTGAACTGGATGCCATTCAGAGTCCCAGCCGTGTTGGCAGCCCGGTTTTCGGACACGCCCGGTTGTGCCAGTGTCAGATCGTTGTAGTTGCGGCCGTCGAGGGGAAGGTCCGAAACCGTCTGCTCGCTGACTAAGGTGCCGAGCGTTCCGGATGTGGTGTTCACGATCGGAGCTTCGGCCGTTATGGAAACGGTGTCGATCACCGCGCCCACGGCCAGCACAATGTTCAAAACGGCTTCATCGCCAACAGCGATTCGGAGACCCTGCTCCACCTTGGTCTGAAAGCCGGGATGCTCCGCCCGGATGTCATAGGTACCCACCGGCAAGGCCGAAAAACGGTACGAACCGTCCTCGCCTGTTTGGGCGGAGCGCGTCAGACGTGTCGCGACGTTCGTCACCGCCACCGCAACGCCGGGAATGACGGCACCGGTCGCATCCTTGACCACACCCGAGATTGTCGCCGTCGGCAGCTGCGCCTGCGCCGATAGACCGAAGCATATGACCACAAGCAGCGCCACTGAAAAATGAAAAGGCTTCTTGCCCCAATGGTCCTCCATGCGTTACCTCCATTAGTTCCTGCAGAAAAACTTTTCCGGAATCCACTTCACGACAATTGCGTAGAGCATAGGAAAAATGAGCGAGGCTCGCAAGGGTGGAGGAGTGCCAGGCAACCAGCCAGCCATGCATTTGGAGACGACCCTCCGACCGCTGTTGTCTAGTTATTCGAGAATTTCAGAAAGAGATCACCCGTTGGGCATGTACACTCCTGCGATGGTGTTCGTAGCCGCAGTCCGCTGGAAATGGAAAATCGGACGTGACGTCCGGCCGGAGGATACAAAATCAATGGCATGGTAAACGAGGAAGCAACATCCTTCCCCGAATGGGTTGTGCCAATGGCGGCGACGCTTACGCAGGAGCGGTTCACGGGCCCCGAGTGGATCTTCGAGCGGAAGCTCGATGGAATCCGGATGCTCGCGTTCAAAAACGGCACCGACGTGAAGCTTTATTCGCGCAACCGGCTGCTCCAGCACTACCCGGCCGTTGCCGAGGCTATCACCAACCTGCCAGTCCGCGATGTAATCCTCGACGGCGAGGCCGCGTGGGATCCGGCCAGCAGGATCGCCTATCACGTATTCGACATCCTATGGTTCGAAGGCCGTTCGGTGATGCCGTTGCCGCTCGACGCACGACGCGCATTACTGAAAGATTTCCCGCTGCGTACTCCGCTGGCGCACGTTCCGGAAATCACGGACAACAAACCCTGGGAGCGCGCGTGCCGCGAAGGATGGGAAGGAGTGATCGCGAAGCTTCGCATGTCACCGTACGAGCACCGCCGCTCGCCTCACTGGCTGAAGATGAAGTGCGAGGCTACGCAGGAGCTCGTCGTTGGCGGATTCACGGATCCGCAGGGCAGCCGCGTCGGCCTCGGAGCGCTTCTCGTGGGGTACTTCGATCGCGATGATTTCGTCTTTGCCGGAAAAATCGGCACCGGCTTCGACACGAAGCTTTTGCTGGACCTGCGTGCACGGCTGGACAAGATCGAGATCCCGAAATCGCCGTTCACGAAAGCCGAAGGGTTGCCACGCATCCGCGCACATTGGGTGCTACCCGAAATCGTCGTACAGGTTGCCTTCATCGAGTGGACCGTGCACAGTAAGCTGCGCCATCCGCGGCTGCTGGGCGTTCGCTACGACAAATCGCCCCGGGAGGTGGTCAGGGAAACGTGGTGATCACCCATCCCGAAAAGGTCCTGTTCCCTGATGACGGGATTACAAAAGGTGATCTCGCCGCTTACTACGAGATGATTGCGCCCGTGATGCTGCCGCATATCGTTCGTCGTCCCATCAC
>QHXC01000356.1 GCA_003222815.1 Acidobacteriota bacterium
GCTTGAAGAGACGGTAACTGTTTCAGCCGAATCACCGGTGGTGGACTCACAGACGAATTTTAAGGCGCAGGTCCTTCCGCGTGACGTGCTGGACGACGTGCCGACGGCGCATACCATCCAATCGGTCGGACAGCTCGTTGTCGGAGCTCAGTTGAGCTCACCCGACGTGGGCGGTTCGCAGGCAATGCAACAAACCTATTTCACCGTGCACGGGGCCGGCTCTTCGCAAACATCGGTCCTGATGGATGGAATGATCATCAATGGGCTGCAAGGCGACGGGGCAGTCCAGAGCTATTTGAACGATGCCGGCAACGAGCAGATGGTTTACCAGACCGGTGGCGGTACTGCCGATTCGCCGACCGCCGGGCTGAAGTTGAACATGGTCCCGAAAGAAGGCGGGAATAGCTTGCATGGTTCATTCTTCGGTGGTTTTGAGAGCAGCAGGTTACAGAGTAATAATCTGTCGCCTTTCCTCGCGTCCCATGGTGTCAGGGTCGTAGACAAGATCGGCACCTACCGCGATGTCGATGTGACGTTGGGCGGTCCGATCAAAAAAGACAAACTCTGGTTCTTTAGTTCTGGCCGCTTGTTCACCGTCAATAGACCGGTTGCCAATGCATTCTGGGTCCCGCAGGGAGGGACCTATGCGGACTGCGTCAATGCGGTGGTTGCCTGCAGGCAGGCCATCAACGAGCAATCGATCAACAGCATATTGCTGCGTCTGACCTGGCAGGTGAGCCCGCGAAACAAGCTTTCCGCGTATATGGACAGGCTGTTCAAGACGCGCGATCACGATGTTTTACCTGGCGATGATCCTGCAACTGCCGGTTTCCGGTGGAATTCGCCGATCTACGAGACAAGCACGATCAAATGGACATCGACCATCAGCAGCCGCCTTCTGATGGAAGGAGGCTACTCGAGCAACATCGAACGGTATAACAACTTCTATGAGCCCGGAGTCCGAAAGCCCTATGGCAGTCCGGCATGGTATGCCGGCGCGCGAAAGAATGACACCGTCCTCGGCACCACCACGAATGCAAGGACCTTTGAATACGGCAGCTACCCGGACCGGCACAACGCTCAGGCGGCGGTGTCATACGTCCGGGGCGGCCACAACCTCAAGTTTGGTTTTCAGGATTCGTGGGGACCGTACAACCAGACGGCGTGGGCGAATGCCGACCTCTATCAAAACTACCTGAATGGCCCGTCCACAGTGACGTTGCTGGCCACACCGGTTCGTTGGAAGGATCGTCTGAACGCGAATCTGGCAATTTACGGTCAGGATGCCTGGACCATCAAGCGGATGACGATCACTTACGGCCTGCGCTGGGAATATGTCAGCGAGCAGGTTTCCGGACAACCCGCACAGCATGGGCGCTTCGCCAATGTCCCGGCATTTGGCGATATTCACTTGCCGATCTGGAGAACATTCTCGCCAAGGACGGCCGTAGTCTATGACCTGTTTGGCAACGGTAAGACTGCTATTCGATTCGGCTTCAACCGCTTCGAAGCGGCCGCCACAACAACTATTGCATCGCTTTACAATCCGGCAAATGCGGCGAGCGTGACGGCCACCGCGGCCTGGACAGATCTCAATAAGGATGACATCGCCGATGGGTCGCCTGGCTGTGTCTATCTCACACCCGGTTGCGAAATCAATTTCCTCAATGTACCGAAGAATTTCGGCACGATTTCACTTTCGACGTTCGACCCGAAGCTTAAACGTCCGTATGCGCTTTCCTACAACGTTGGCGTGACCCACGAATTATTCCCTGGCGTTGCCGTCACGGCAGAATGGTTCCGGGGCTACGCAAAAAATATTCTCGAGCGAAACAATATTCTGAGGCCGGGTGTGATGACGGGACCTGCATCCGTCTCCAACCCGAACTACAGACCGGTAACGGTTTTCAGTCCAATCGATGGTAGCGCGATCACAATGTACGACCCGATTTCTCCAGCCGTTCAACAAGCCGTGGCTAATGTCGATACCAACGATCCGAATATCAAAAATGTGTACACCGGATGGGAATTCAACTTCAACGCAAAGTTACCGCGAGGGGGACGACTTTTCGGTGGTTCATCCACGGACCACTCGGTCATGAACATGTGCAGCGCCGCAACCACCAATCCCAACTTTTTGGTGTACTGCGATCAGTCCAAGTATGGAATTCCATGGCGCACGCAGTTCAAGCTGGTCGGGACTTATCCGTTACCGTGGTGGGGCCTTCAGTTCAGTGGTTCGCTCCAGGCGCTGCCGGGATACATCCTATACAATACGAATTCGACGCCGCTGCAGCAGGGATCGATCACGTCGCCAAACGCCAGCCTGAACCTGCCAAACGGCGCGGGCACTGTCTTCACGGTGACACCAGGCACAAAGTACACCGTATGTCCCGGTAACTCTGCCGCCGCCGGATGCGCCGTAGGAGCGTTCGTGATTCCAGGTATGAACCAGTCTATGCTGAATGTACCATTGATCCCCACGGGAACAGAGCTCACGCCGCGCATCAATCAGGTGGATTTCAGCGTGGGCAAGCGCTTTGCATTCGAGCGGATCCGTATCGAGCCGAAAATCGACTTGTTCAATGCCTTCAACTCGAGCGACTACTATACCGTTCGAACATTGGTCTATAGCACAGCTGTCGGCGCGACTTATAAACAACCAGGCAGCATATTGCAGGGCCGAATTGTCCGGCTGGGGGCAGTTGTGAGTTGGTGAGAAAACTGAGAAAACTCGAAAGGAGCGCCTACATCGAGGCCGGGCATTCGTGCTCGACGGCCGGTTGAGAGCCCGAACCGGATCGTACGTGTGATCTGTTTACTTTCTCGATCGGACGGCAATCATCGTCAGTTCAAGGTGCGCGCCACGCGCCAGTTCCTTGACGGCAACCGTCGAACGAGTGGGCAACGGTTCAGTCTTAAAATATTCGCGATAGATTTCGTTGAAGCGATTGAAATTCGCCATATCGTCGATATACGCCGTCACGGCCACAACGTCAGACAAATCCATGTCTGCGGATTTCAGTACGGTTTGCAGGTTTGACATGATCTGCCGGAGTTCGGGCTCAAATCCTCCTTTGACAAGCTGTCCGGCCTTTGGATCCGCGCCAGTCGCTCCGGACATGTACAACGTATCGCCAACGAGAATCGCAGGAGACAGTGGAGAAGGTGTCGGCCTGTAATTTGGAGGTTGGATCACTTGTTTCCGCGGCCCATTCGCTCGATTCGACTGCTGACCGGCCGCAAAGCTCGCGGCCATTGCTGCAAGAACAACTGCCAGAAATGTGATACTTCGTTTCATCGTCGTTTCTCCGATCTGATGTTCAACGAAGAACTATTATAAACCGCTGTTGTTGACACCATACCGCGACGCTCGCATTTTTCGACTTGTCTGCTTTCCGATGAGGTTGATACGATCGACCCGCAACATTGGGAAAGGACCTTCATGGAGAGACACAGCATGTCGGGAACGGTTGTATGAATCTGCGTGCGGAATGGCAATCCGACCCCCTGGGCCACTCCAATTCGGCGGAGGTGATCCCCACGAGTGCCTGTCTCGGGGCTGAAGTGAAGGGTGTCGACCTGAAAGCCCTGGACGGTGCGGCATTTGCGCGCGTCAAGCAGGCATGGCTCGACCATTCAGTGATACTGGTTCGCGACCAGACGCTCAGCGATCAGGACCTGCTCACATTTGGTCACCGCTTCGGCAATCTTGATTGGGCGCCGGTGCAGGAAAACGGCCAGCGCTTTGTGCCGGATCTGCCGGAGATTTATATCGTGTCGAACGTTACCGTAAACGGCGAACCGATTGGGAGCCTCGGCGCCGGCGAGGCTGTTTGGCATACAGATATGTCGTATCTGCCCGTACCGCCTAAGGCAAGTATACTTTTTGCAATCGAGGTGCCGTCCACAGGTGGCAACACGTCTTTTTGCGACATGTACAGGATCTACGAAGCGCTCCCTTCCACCTTAAAAGATCGTATCGAAGGATTGAAAATCAAGCACGACGGAACCTACAACAGCGGCGGCTATGTCCGCCAGGGCGTCTCGCCGACGGACGATCCGCGAAGCTCGCGGGGCGCCGTCCATCCCCTCGTCTGTACCCATCCTGACACGAGACGCCGCATGCTGTATCTGGGGCGTCGGCGTAATGCCTACCTCATGGGACTCGACTTGGCTGAGTCCGAAGCGCTGCTCGACGAGCTTTGGGCATTTGTTTCCCGCCCGGAGTTCGCCTGGGAGCACACCTGGCGGGCCGGCGATCTGGTTCTATGGGACAACCGCTGCACGATGCACCGGCGCGATCCGTTCGATG
>QHXC01000357.1 GCA_003222815.1 Acidobacteriota bacterium
GGCTTTTCGAGAATTTGAGCATCGCGGCTGGCAGGAAGTTGCCTCCCGATATCACGACGGCTTTGCTGGCGTGACTGTGCAGTCGGTCGAGTCTTTGCTGGATGCGGCACACGTCTCCAGGGGCACCCGTATGCTGGACGTGGCTTGTGGCCCCGGATATGCCGCCGGCGCTGCGGCCGAGCGCGGAGCGATCGCCGTTGGTATTGATTTCTCTTCAGAAATGGTCGAAGAAGCCCACCGCCGTTTTCCCACAGTGGAGTTCCAGGAAGGAGATGCCGAGCAGCTTTCTTTCACGGACTCCTGTTTTGACGCCGTTGTCTTGAATTTCGGGATGCTGCATCTGGGCCGGCCCGAGCGCGCCTTGTCCGAAGCGTACCGGGTGTTGCGATCCGGAGGACGTATTGCATTCACGGTATGGGACACCCCAGACAAGGCCATTGGCTTCGGAATCGTGCTCGCCGCGATTCAGAAATACGGAGATCTGAACGTTCCGATTCCTCCCGGCCCGCCCTTCTTTCGATTCAGCGATCCGGAGGAATCGAAACGGGCGCTGACTGCGGCGGGATTCTCGAACGTCGTGGTCACGCCCGTCGCGCAATTGTGGCGATTGCCGTCAACAGACGCTCTTTTCGAGGTTATCTACCACGGCTCAGTCCGCAATGCCGCCCTGTTGCGGGCGCAGAAACCCCTTGTGCTGAATATGATCCGGGGCGAGATCCGGCGCGGTGTGGAGAAATACCAGAAAGAATTGCCGATGCCCGCGGTTCTCGCATGTGGAATAAAGGGAAATTCCGGGACAGGTCCCTAATTTCTTGTTTAGAAATTAGGGACCTTCCCTTCGGTACACACTTGCGCATGCGTCTCCTGGGCCAGAAGCCCAGCCAGAGGACCGCAGTCCGATAAATTCCTGGATTGCCCACCACTTTCTCTATACTGAAATTATGAAGACTGAACCAAAGTCACCGGCTCATACCTTCTATGCGGAAGTCCTGAAGATTCTGAAGGACGAGAAATTCACATTCATGGTAGCCGGGGGATTTGCCGTGAACGCCTACACCGGGTTGCGGCGTCCCACCAAAGACATCGATATCTTTTGCAAAGCCGGCGACTATCCCAAAATCCTCAACAAGTTCACTTCATTGGGCTACAGGACGCAGGTCCTTGACGAACGCTGGATTGCGAAAATCTTCAAAGGGAAGTCTTACGTGGATCTCATTTTTGGATCGTCCAACCTCGTGGCTCCGGTTACCGGCGATTGGTTCAAGGATTCCAAAACCGCAAAATTCTTCAACCACGAGGTCAGGATTCCCTCCGTCACAGATCTGATCTGGTCGAAAGTGTTCATTCAGAACCGTGAACGTTACGATGGCGCCGATGTTGCTCACCTGATATTGCTCAAGAACCAGGAGATCAACTGGGAGCGTTTGCTGTGCGCCATGGAGCAGTATTGGGAAGTGTTGTTGGTTCATCTGCTGAATTTTCGATTCATTTATCCCTCCGAGCGCGAAAAGATTCCGAGCTGGCTTTTGAAAGAGCTGCTCTCGCGGCTGCAACACCAGTTCGAGTTACCGACACCGAAGATGAAAGTATGCCGAGGCAGGATGTTCTCTGTAGCGGACTACACGGTGGACATTGCCGGTCTTGGTTTCGCGGATGTCGTTGGAGGTGAAAATGAACGAAAAACCGGCTAGCTTGCGTGTCGCCGCCATCGGCGACCTGCATGTTCACGAGAATTCCGCGGAAACTTTAAAGGGTTTGTTCGAAAAGATTTCTCAAAATGCGGACGTGCTGGTCCTCTGCGGAGACCTGACCCATCTTGGAATGCCTAAAGAAGCGGAACGGCTCGCCGATGACCTGCGCGCTTGCCGGATTCCCGTTGTCGGGGTGTTGGGAAATCACGACTATCAGAGTGGCCATATGGACGAGATCAAGAAAATCCTGCGGGCAGCCAAGGTCACGATTCTCGACGAGACTGAGACCTTTGAACTGAGTGGAGTGGGATTTGCCGGCGTAAAAGGCTTTGGTGGCGGCTTCGATAAACATATGCTGACGCCGTTTGGAGAGGAGCCGATCAAGCATTTCGTTTCGGAGGCCGTCAATGAGTCCCTCAAACTGGAGATCGCGCTAAAGGCCCTCGATACGGAAAAGACCATTGTCGTGCTGCATTACGCCCCAATCGCCGGTACGGTTGCCGGTGAGCCGCCCGAGATCTTCCCGTTCCTCGGCTCTTCGCGACTTGCAGAGACCATCGATCATTTCGATGTGAATGCCGTATTCCACGGACACGCACATCACGGTACCTACGAGGGAAAAACCACGAAAGGCATCCCGGTTTACAACTGCTGTCTGCAATTGATGCAGAGGGTGTCTCCGGAACAGCTCTATGCACTGGTAGAGGTTTAGGAAAGTGGTCCTCGCGAGTAAGCAACCTGTTTTAGATTGCATGACCAACTGACGAACTAACCAGATACTTCTTTCACCGTCTCCGCCAAACGCCGGATTCCCTCGTCGATCTCATCGGGCGTGAGGGCGCAGTAGGGCAGGCGCAGAAAGCGCTCGCCTCCGCCATTGGGGAAGAACGCAAGGCCGTCGGCCATGTTGAGGTTGCGCGTCGCGGCAGCAGCACGCACGGCTGTCGTTTCAACGCCCTCGGGTAGCGTAATGGAGAGGAAGAATCCTCCGTCTGGGCGCGTGGGTTGGGCGTCGGGCATGTATGTTGCGAGGGCTGCAAGGCAGGCCTCGAGCCGCGGTGCGTAGAGCGCTTTAAGTTTCTCAATTTGAGGCGCGAGCATTCTGCGCCGGCACCACTCGTATGCGATCCCATGGGCGAGATAGTTGGGAGAAATATAGGTCTCCTCGGCCACTTTAGCGATCTTCGAGAGCAAAGCCGGGTCGCCAAACATGAACCCGAGGCGCGGCCCGGGTCCGATAAGCTTGCTAAACGAGCTCATATGCAGCGTGCGGTGCGGCGCCATGTCGAAGAGGCGGGCTTCTTCACGGCCCCGGTAGCGGAGCGCGCGATAGGGCGCGTCCTCCAGCAGCAGGAAGTTGTGCTGTTCGGCTAATGCGGCAATTTGCCGGCGCTTCTCGCCCGAGCATGTTGCACCGGAAGGATTCTGAAAATCCGGGATGGTATAAAAGAAAACCGGCCTGTGCTTTTTGAGCTCGATTTCGAGGGCGTCGATGGACGGGCCGTCCGCCTCGAGCGGTATGCCGATGACTTGAGCCTTGTGACGGCGTAATAATGTCACGGTGCGGTCGTAGGTCGGCGCCTCTGTGAAAACGATGCTACCGGGTTCGAGCAGGTACCAGCACAAGAAGTCGACGAGCTGCAACGATCCATTGCCGGTCAGCACCTGGTTTGTCTTGACGCCCTGCCAACTCGCAAGCCATTCCACCAAAGGTGCAAACCCCATCGCCGGGCCGTATTGCAGCATCGTGCGGCCATGTTGCTTGAGCGAGGCCACCGCGGCATCGATCACGTCCTCAACAGGGAAGGACTCCGTGGCCGGAACGCCGCGCGTGAAATTAATGGGCTTTAGATCAGACATCGGCTCACTCCTATCTTCCTATCCAGGGGGACTCCGCGCCCGGTTGTTTATGTCGGGCTCAAACAGTATCATTTTTGAGCACATTTCATGATGATGCCGGCATTCGCGCATCGCTTGTCATGCTGCTGCAGAGCTGGGGATTTGAGGCTCTCCAGGCCTGCGATGCGGCTGAGGCCAGCCAAATCGTTGACCATCAGGACCCGGATATCGTCATTACCGACGTGGTGATGCCCGAAGTTTCGGGACTTGAGCTTCTACAAAATTTGAAGGCGGGCGACCCGCACAGGCCGGTACTGATCATCACGGCTCAAGGCAGCATCGACATGGCTGTTCAAGCCATGAAGCAGGGCGCCAGAGATTTCCTCACAAAACCTTTAACGGATCTTCCCAAGTTGAAAGCTTTGCTCGACGATGCCGAACGTGAGCTCGAATTGCGTCGCAAGGCCAAGCGGCTGAGCCTGCGAGTCGAATCCGAAGGTGGTCTCAGCGACTTTGTCGGAGCCAGCAAGATCATCCGTGAGGTTTTCGAGCTGATCGAGAACGTTGCCGCACGCGACGTATCGGTAATGATCACTGGCGAGAGCGGCACGGGTAAAGAACTGGTTGCGCGCAACATTCATCGTTTGAGCCGGCGTGAGAGCAAACCGTTCGTTGCGATCAATGCGGCGGCATTACCCGAATCATTGATCGAGAGCGAGTTGTTCGGCCACGAACGCGGCGCATTTACAGGAGCCGTCACAACACGGCAAGGGTGTTTCGAACAGGCAAACGGCGGGACCTTACTGATCGATGAGATCGCGGAAATGCCCATGTCGTTGCAACCGAAATGAAGACGGACACCTTCGCGAAGACCTCTATTACCGGCTCAACGTCGTCCCGATAGCCCTTCCGCCGCTCCGAGACCGCGCCGAAGACATTCCGCTTCTGGTGCAACACTTCGTCGGCGAGTTCAATCGCAAGCACGAATTACAGATTGAGGGCGTCACAGACGAAGCTCTGGCATTACTCAAGAACTATCCGTGGCCGGGGAACGTGAGAGAGCTGAGGAACATCATCGAGCGCTCCGTCGTTCTCTCAAAGAGTGAGTGGATCGAAGAGAATAACCTGCCACCGTACATCCGCCATCCGGGAACACATCCGGAAAAATTAGTGTTTGACATTGGAGCCACGACCGTGGCCGACGCAGAACGGGAATTGATCTTGAAGACGCTCGAACGCGCCGGCAATAACAAAGCGGAAGCGGCACGCCAGCTTGGTGTAGATGTCAAGACGATCTACAACAAGCTCAAGGCATACGGCATCGAAGCATGAAAGTCTCCACCAGGATCATTTCAGGTTTTGGAATTCTGATGGCTCTGGCCTTTGTGGCCTTGGGCTATCAACTGTCGGTCATCCATCAGATGCAGTCGATCAACCGGGACCTCTCTGCCATCAACTTTCACTCCGCATCAACCGCGCTGCGCATGGTGCAAAGCAGCGAGACCATACGGGAATTTTCGCTCAAGTATTTTGCTTCGCGCGATCCCTACCTTCGTCAACTGGAGAGCGAGCGTCAGGAGTTTCTCCGGGACCTCGCCGAGTTGCAGAAGACGGTCCGCTCCGAGAGAGAGCGGAGTCAGGTACAACTGTTATCCAAATCGTTCGATGATTACTGGCGGATGTTCAACCGAGTGAGGGAAGAAAACCAGTCGAAAGAGTTAGAGTATCTGCCGCCCGGTCTAAGCATTGCCATCGATCATCTCCAGGCGCAAACAGACGTGCTTTACGATGCCATTCAGTTTTCAATTCGAGAAGAGGTTCAGCGCGCGGCCGAAGCCGGCCAGAAAGCCGAATGGTTGTCCTGGGCGGCTGGAGTGCAGGCCATTGTTTTCGGTATCATCGTCGCGATTCTGACAGTTCGCGCGATCAATCAACCGCTGCGCCGGTTGACCGAAGGAACACATGCTCTTGCCAAAGGGCAGTTTTGGCACCGGTTGCCCGCTTACGGAGGCAGCGAGTTTTCGGAACTTGCACGCAATTTCAACACAATGGCGGAAAGACTCGGCGAGCTCGACCAGATGAAGAAAGACTTCGTATCGCACGTGTCGCATGATTTGAAGGCGCCCCTGGCCTCCATCCGCCAGGTGATGCATCTTCTCCTTCAGGAAATTCCGGGATCCCTCAACGACCAGCAAAAAAGTCTACT
This sequence comes from Acidobacteriota bacterium, assembly GCA_003222815.1. Taxonomy (GTDB): domain Bacteria; phylum Acidobacteriota; class Terriglobia; order 20CM-2-55-15; family 20CM-2-55-15; genus 20CM-2-55-15. Next base: position 5,737 of record QHXC01000357.1, read on the forward strand.
GCGGCTCAGCTACAACAGTGCCGAACGGCTTGCGGCCATGGTGGGGAATCTGTTGGACGTTTCTCGCATGGAAGCCGGAACTATGGAATACGAAATGGCAGCGCGGGACCTCATGCCTTTAATCCAAGGCGTGATTGACGAGTTTGAAGTACAGGCGCATGAGAAGGGCATCCGGCTGAAGCTGGAATCGGATCAGCCCTCAGTCTCCGTTGAATGCGATAAAGAACGCATCATGCAAGTCATCGGTAATCTGCTGGAAAATGCCCTGAAATTTTCACCAAACCACGGTGAGATTGTTACTCGCGTAACTAAGGGCAGCAACGGTTCGATCCTTACTACTGTTACCGACTCCGGCCCAGGCGTCCCTGACGACCACAAAAGGAAAATTTTCCGCAAGTTTCACCAGGTCAAGCAGGGGAAAAAGATGGCGGGTCAGGGCGTCGGGCTCGGACTGGCGATTTGTAAGACGATCGTTGAGGCGCATCAGGGAGAAATATGGGTTGAAGACAATCCTGGTGGCGGCAGCATATTCTCCTTCATACTGCAAGCCGCAACCGTGGAGGAGGTTCTTAAATGTCGGCAAAGCGTCTAGCGTTGGTGGTTGTCTGGACCATTCTTGCCTGCGCGGCATGCCAGAAACACGCCCGAGTGGCGGCTCCCCCGACGCCTGCTCCCCCTGCCGCCGTAGTCGAGCTCGAAATGGCGGACCGCGCGTTCACCGCAGGCGCTTATGATGAGGCCGCCCGAGCTTACGAAAATTATCTGAGCGCCAGCCCCAACGGAGGCCAGCGCGACCAGGTGCTGTTCCGCCTCGGCCTCACATATGCGCTGAGAACCAACCCGGCCCCCGACTGGCAGCGCGCGACCGCGCTGTGGAGGCAACTCGTGAATGAGCATCCCACCAGCCCTCTCAAGCCGGCAGTCAATTTGATCCTTTCTCTCCACTCCGAACTCGACCAGGTGGCCGCAGACACCAAGACGCGAGATCAACGCATCCGCCAGTTGAGCAGCGAACTCGAAAGGCTGAAGAAAATTGACGCCGAGCGTGGGAAGCGCCAATAGGCGAACTGTGAACACGGATTCTCCCTGGACTCCTGGGCCTCTCCTCTGGAGAATCGGAATACGTTTTGCAACTGGAACGAAATTCAAGGAGATCTTCCACGTTTTCACGGAATGGGCACACCTGGATCAGAAGTCCTCGTGCAAACCAAACCCCATGCATTGACAAAGATAGCTCCATACGATCAAAAGGCAGGGTTGTTGCGACAGGAATAGTTGCGCCGGTACCTCATCAGGCCGGCGATTCCGGAGGAGGGAAATTCAATGCGAAGATTTTTGATTGTTCTGCTGGTTTCCGCGACCGCCAGCCTTTCGACCGCGTGCATGGCTACCAGGAAATTCACGCGTAATGAGGTCAAGACCTCGTCGGACACGCTCAACACGCGGATCGACAGCACCAAAGACGAGCTCAATGGCGAGATCAAAGAAACCCGGGACAACGTGGATCGGGTTAATACGAGAGTTACGGGCGTGGACGGCAGGGTAACAGATCTGGATTCCCGGACAACCCAGGGACTCAACACGCTCAAAGGCGATGTCCAAAACGTAGACCAGAAAGCCGCTCAAGCGCAAACCTCGGCGAATCGCGTGGCCGGCGATGTGGTGGTCCTCGACCAAAAATTCCAGAACAGAAACCAGTTCACGGTGGCTGGTGAAAAGGCGATCCAATTCAAATTCAACAGCTCAAAACTGGACAACAACTACAAGGCTGTCTTGGATGAGATCGCGGAGATGGTGAGCCGGAGTCCGGATGCGATCATCGTGCTGGAAGGGCACACCGATTCTGTCGGTGACCAGGAATATAACGTGAAGCTCGGAGAGCGCCGAGTCGATTCGGTAAGACGTTACCTCGCAATCGACAAGAACCTTCCGGTTTACAGAATTCACGAAGTCAGCTTCGGTGCCGCAAAACCGGTCGCGCCCAACGATTCAAAGGATGGACGCGAGAAGAACCGCGCCGTCACGATGATGGTTCTAATTCCTCGGACGTCAGAGGCTGCCGCAAGCAAATAAACGGTTGGTCCGAACTATGGACGGAGGAAAAATTCTTGGGTTTTAGAATTTTCCCTCCGTCCTGAATGACCCGCATTCCGCTACTGAGCGGCAGTTTCGGTCTTACGAATGACATTGATCCCCGCCACCGGGTTGAGGGTTTTGTCGATCTCCACGTTGTTCTTCCGCAGCGTCAGGCCCATGGCCTTATCTAAGTCGACCAGCGACTTCGTGAAATTCACGATGCTCTGAACTTCATTGGTCTGGGCCTGAGCAACATTCCGTTGTTCTTCAAGAACGAAGCGAAGCGTCGATGTACCTAGATTGAACTTCGTCTGCTCGGCTTCCAGCTTCTGATCTGCCAGTTCACGCGTGATCTGTGCGGTCTCGATGCGAGCGCGGTTCATCTCAGCCTGGGTCAGAGCGTTCCGAACTTCCAGAGCGATCTCCTGGGCAGTAACGTTCATTCGGCTTTCCGAAAGCCGCTTCTCCGTCAGAGCGCGATCATAATCGGCTTGCTGGGCTTTGTTGCTCAGGGGCAGCACGACTGAGAAGCCCAAAGAGTAGCCGGTGAATTGGTAATGGAAGAGCTGGCCGAAAGCGTCCACAAGACCTCCGGGTAAGGGATTCGTGAGCGCGGGTGAACCCAGCGTGAAGTCGCGCCTCTTAGTACCGCCAGTTCCGTTCTGATTGTAAGCGGCCGTGACGTCGAACGACGGCAGCGCCTGGTTTTTTGTGTACTCTGCATCGATATCCTTGTTCTGCATATCCAAGATGGCCTGCCGCATCTCGGGCCGACTTTCGAGGGCAATCTTGACAGCTTCTTCGAGAGTAGGTATTTGAGTTCCGTCGGGCCTGCGCGGTGCTTCTGAAGCGCGAAGCCTGACCAGGAACATAGCCGGGTCCTTGTCGTCAGAGGTCATCTTCTTGATCTGGTCTTCCGCCTGGGTGACGTTATACGTGGAGAGCACGAGTTGTTCGCGTCGCGAAGCCACGTCCGCTTGGGTCTGCACAACGTCGATCGGGGCCAACGTACCAATTTCGACTCTGCACCAAAAGATTGGTGACTTGGATCTCGAACTGCGTTTCCGAGATCCTCTCGTTGTTCTGTCCGGTGAGGATTTGGTGCATCTGGATTCGCCGCCCGCGGTCGCGCAGCAAGTGCTGCCCCACCGTGTATGTGATCCTGCCGGTGTAGGATGGGTTGAAAATATTGTTGTTGCTGTTAGATGAAGACCGGTTCATGTTAACGTCCACCGCCAGGCTTGTCCCGGTCGGAAGAGCCTGCGAAAAGTTCACCGCGTAGTTACCCTGGAGTTGGCTTCGTGACGTGGCTCCGTTGAGCTGTGTGGTACTGAGTACGGTGTCGTGGCTGACTGTGCCAGCGAAACGAATCGAGGGCTGAAGCGCCCGATAGAAAACGAGGCTCTGGAAATAAGAAGATCGCGGATTCAGCCGGTTGGAACGGATGTCGAGATTTTTCTCGATCATCATGCTGATCACATCGTTCATCGTCACCGGAACAACACCGGTTTGCAGGAACAGACCGAGATTAGACGTGGATGCGCTCGCCACTGTCCCAACGCTCTTGGCTGGCTCGTAGCGGCGCAGGAAATCTTCCACCCAGTCGGACGATGCCACTGCCGGTGCGGCAAGCGTCACGCCGAGCAAAACGGAGAAAGCTATTCTCATGAGCTTCATTGATTGACTCCTTGAACAATTGAAAAGAAAAAGGGCAGGGAATGATAGGTGCAAGGCCGCGAATTACTTACGCGAGTGGGAGCGTCAAAGGCGATTTCACACGCCCATTCGCGTAATTGGCGTAATTCGCGGCCTTGCACCTCTGCAATCGGACCTCAAAAACTTGCAGTACCTGGCTGGCTGGCACGCCGCCGCACCCATGCAAACAGCCGGGTAGGAGTCCACTCGCGCAAATCGTCGAAGTAGGAGTAGACAACGGGCGTGACCAGAAGGGTCAGCATGAGACACAGAATCTGGCCGCCGATGATGGTGACGGCCATCGTCGCGCGGGAACCCGCACCGGCGCCCCGGCCGAACGCGATCGGGAGCATTCCGGCGATAATTGAAATTGTTGTCATCAGGATCGGACGCAGCCGGACATGGCTGGCGGCGACGAGCGCTTCATGCCTCTCCAGCCCCTGGTCCCTTAGCGTGTTTGTGTAATCCACCTGCAAAATCGAATTCTTTTTCACGATGCCGAACAGCATCAGCATGCCGATGGCGCTGTAGACGTTGAGTGTCATTCCAAAGGCCATCAGCGCGAGGAGTCCCGCAGGCAGGCTCAAAGGCAGTGAGGTCATGATCGTCAGCGGGTGGACGAAGCTGTTGAACTGCGATGCAAGCACCATGTAGATGAATGCAACGGCCAGCAACACGGCAAGCCCGAAATCGTTGGAGGCTTGAGCAAGCTGCCGGGCGCCGCCGCTGAAGACAAGGCCGTAGCCGGCTTTCATGTTCAGCTCACTGACCTTTTGGCGTATAGCGGCAACAGCGTCGCCGAGCGGTATTCCATCAAGGCTGGCGTTGAGCGTGATCTGCCGCTGGCGGTTGTACCGCTGGATGTTGTTCGGTCCATAATCCAGTTTCAATTGGGCGACGTCGCTCAGCCGCACGACCCGCTGAGTCAGAGAGGGAACAAGAAGGTTACCCAGCCGAGTGGGGTCATTACGGAACTGTTCGTCGAGGCGAAGATTGATCTCGTACTGTTCATCGCCCTGTTTGAACGGCGTATCCAACACCTGGCCCCCGACCAGGGTTCTGATGTTGTTCGCCAGAGTATCAATTTGCACGCCGAGATCGGCAGCGCGAACGCGATCCACGTTCACGCGAAGCTCTTGCTGCGTGGCTTCAAAGTTGGACTCTACGTCGACGATGCCCGGGATGGTCCTGAGCTTATCCCTCAAGTCCACGACGTATGCCTGCAGTTGATCGATGTCCCGCCCTTGAACCAGCATCTGCACACGGTTTCCGCCCTGACCCCCACCGCCCTGGTAATTGCCGCCACCCGCCGTTGATGCTCCGGAAAGGTCGGTGGCTCCCGAAACGCTGACTCGAACTCTGGACCCTCGCGTTCCGGCTCCAGAGAATTCGGATAGGAGCATGACGCGGGCCCGCCGCATCAAGTCCTGTTGGGAGATTGTACGGCTTTCCAAAGGAGTCATCCCAACAAAGTACCTCGCTTCTGACGGATTCATATTCGTGAAAACGGTTTGGACTTCAGGTAACCCGCGCACCATGTCTTCGACATCCTTGGTGTACTCCATGGTGGCATTCAGGCTAGTGCCTCTCGGAAGGTTTACGTTGAGCTGAAATTCGCTCTGGTCGTCGTCAGGAACGAGTTCCTGGCCGATCCGCGGATACAGCGCGGCCGCCGATAGCGTGACGCCCGCGGCGATCAGCAGCATCACGACACGATGAGTCAGGCCCCAGTGCAGCGTGTGCCCGTAACCCCGGTCCAAAACTGCGTAGAAGCCCCGGTTTTTCGATGCCGTGTGCCCGGCATCGGTGGGCCGTAGCCACATCGAGCACAGTGCCGGCGTCAGTGTGAAGGACACAAACATAGAGAACAGAATGGCCGCCGCGGATACGACGCCAAAGCTGAACAGGTACTGGCCGATCGTTCCGGTGATAAACACCACTGGAAGGAAAATCACCACGAGCGAAAGTGTTGTCGCCATCACCGCCAAACCGATTTCACCCGTCGCCTTCGCGGCCGCCACGCGCGGCGTCACGCCCTTCTCCTCGACGTATCTGAAGATATTTTCGAGCACAACGATGGCGTCATCGATGACGATACCGGTCGCAAGCGACAGCGCCAGCAAAGTCATGTTGTTGAGCGTGAAGTTGAAAATCTTCATCACCGTGAACGTCGCGATCAACGAGACCGGGATGGCGGTCGCCGCAATCACCGTGCTGCGGATATTGCGCAGGAATAAGAAAACGACTAAAGCTGCCAGTATGCTTCCAAGAATCAGGTGATGCTGAATATCTTCGATCGACCTTCGGATAAACGTGGACTGATCCCGCCGCGTTGCGATCTGGATATCGGAAGGCAGCGTGGGCTTAATCACATTGAGCTTCGCCATGACCGCATCGACCACAGCGACGGTGTTGGACCCAGACTGCTTCCGGATTTCGAGCGAAATCGACGGTTTGCCATCCACTCGCGCGATCTGGCGTATTTCCTGCACCGAATCCAGCACTTTTCCAATATCGCCGAAGGTGACTACCGACCCGTTTTGTTGCGAGAGGATGATTTTGTTGAAGTCGGTCAGATTCATCAACCTCCCCATGGTGCGGAGATTGATTTCAGACGTTCCGGCCACAAAATTTCCGCCGGGAATCTCAATGTTTTGGCGCTCAATGGCATTTCGGACCTGATCGGCCGTCAGGCCATACGCCGTAAGCCTGTCCGCATCCAGCAATAGCTGAATCTGCCGCCGGCGGTCGCCGTTGAACTGTATTCCGCCAACGCCGTTAAGCGTCTCGAGAGGCTGTTTGAGTTTATTGTCGACGATCTCCGTGAGTTCCTTGGGTTCGCGATCTCCGGAAATCGCCAACGTCAGGATGGGATATTGATCCGGATCCTGCTTGTTCACGCGCGGCGGTTGCGTGTCGCGCGGGAACCGGTTCTGGACCTGGGACATCTTGTCACGGACGTCCTGGATCGCGGCATCCATGTCTCGTTCCAACACGAATGTGATGTTGGCGTTCATGCCGCCCGGGTTGGAGTTGGTTCTCAACTCATCGATTCCGTTGATGGTGTTGACGACCTCCTCGACCGGCTTGGTGAGAGTGCTTTCAACTTCCTCGACGCTGGCGCCTGGTAAGGGAATCTGGACGTTAACGTTGGGGGCTTCCGTTTTTGGCATGAGGTCCACGCCGAGCGTTCGATAGGAAAAGACTCCCAGCGTCACCAATGCCATCGACATCATGATTGCGAAAACGGGACGTCGTATGCAGACTTCTGCGATCTTCATTGGCCGTTCCCCCTTCCTTCTCCGCCCCCACGTTTTCCTCGTCCTCCGCGCCGCTGCGAGACCGCCCAAAACTTCGAAGAACTTGTCTTCATGTTCACCAAGATGCACGGACTGTTGCTTCACAACACCGTTTTCGATGACGTAGACTGAAGAAACACCGGCGAGCGTGGAAATCGTTTGATCCGGAATCGCCATGACATTTTCATCCCGGCCCACCAAAATCTGACCTTTGGCAAAGAACCCGGGCTTCAATCGGCGCGTCGGATTGTCCACCAGGATTTCCGCGGCAAATGTTCGCGTGCCCTGGTCGATTGCAGGACTGATGTAGGCGATCTTTCCGTGAAACATATCGTCCGGGTACGGTTCGACTTTGAAGTCCACGGTTTGATTCTGATGGATCATGTTGGCGAACTTTTCCTGGACCGCGGTTTTCAACTTGAGGGGGTTCATCCGGACAATGGTCACGACAATCGTGTTCTCGCGAATGTATTCGCCGCGCTGTACGGTTCGTTCCGCAATCGAACCTGCAAGCGGCGCCCGGATTACGGCATCATTCAGTTTCTTCTTCGCCATGTCGTAGGACGCTTGCCGATCCTGCAAGCTTGCTCTCAAAGATTGAACGTTTTCTACGGCGGCCTGATATGCCGCTTCACTAACCTTGACTCTGGTTTCGGTGGTGTCTAATTCGGCCTTGGACAGCAGACCTTTGGAAACCAATTCCTGAGCCCGGGCCAATTGCGCCCGCGCATCGTCGCGGTTGGCCGCTGCGGTTCGGATGGCGGACACATTTTCATCGCTTGATGTTTGTTTGGGGCGTGATGAATCGATACCAAGCTGCACCTCCGTCTGGCGGAGGGCGCTTTCGGCGCGCTGGAGGGCCAGTTCCAATTCCGTTGTGTCCAACCGCACCAGTTCCTGACCTGCGGAGACTTCCTGTCCGATTTCAATAAGGACGTCTCGCACAACGCCTGCGACCTCGCTGCTCACGCGAGCCTGATCCGGAGAGACCAGGGTACCGGATAACTCCACGTGACGTTCTATGGAAATGCGCTGCACCGTCGCAGTCTCAACCGACAGGCTCTGCCGCCGCTGCTGGCCGCCACCTGCTCCCTGGTTGCCCTTGGATGCGCTCTGATTGCAACCGTACGCGCCCAAAATGACGAGGGCCAAGACGCCCATATAGTAAGAAGAAGACCGATGTACCATTCTGAAAGCCCCGTAACCCGCTCTTATTTTTTTATTTGCAGGAACTTATGAGTGCTGTTACGCAAACACACCGTACGCACTTTCTTATACGTTTGACGCGGAGTTGTAGTTACTTCCCCAAAGGATTTTCGGAACAAATCCAAAGGTTCATAAGATATCGCTTAACGGGACGGAACGCCTACGGAAATCTTTACGCCTCAAGGGTCAACGGAGGTATTGTGCTTTCTTCCGCCGGAGT